>CAKOXU010000016.1 GCA_934130235.1 uncultured Bacilli bacterium | reverse complement strand
CTCTGTAACACCTTGAAATGTTTTAAACATTAAATTAAACTGTCTAATATCAGTAAAATTACTCTTACCACATTTCGGACATTTAATACTATTTTTTCTTATATAATCCATCATTTCATCTTGCGTCATTGAATCACCTATAGTATCATTAGCAAATTCATCTATTAATTTATCAGCCCTATGACGTGTTTTACATTCTTTACAATCTATTAAAGGATCTGAAAATGTTTTTAAATGTCCAGAAGCTTCCCAAGTTTTTGGATTCATTAAGATAGCTGAATCAAGACCCACATTATTTGTATCTTCTTGAATAAACTTCTTTAACCAAGCATGTTTAACATTATCCTTTAAAAGAGCCCCTAAAGGTCCAAAATCCCATGTATTAGCAAGTCCATCATATATTTCACTTCCTTGAAATATAAATCCATATTGTTTACATAAATTAACTAATTTATCCATTTCTATATTATTCATCTTTTTCCTCCTATTTTTAAATTTCCAAAATTATCTTTTAAATCATAAGTAAGAAACTTAACATCATTAATGATTTCTTTACCATTAAGAATCATACTAACTCCAGATCCAATTAACTCACTTGTTTTATAATCATTATCATATATAATATTATTCTTTGAAGTTTTTAACTTAGAATGTATAAAACTAATTAAAAAATCTTTTTCATCTTTTAACAAATATAATTCTACTCTATTGTGCTTATGTTTATATGTAGTATACTTATCACTATAACATATTGAATATTTATAGCAATCCGTATTATTTAAAAAATTATCTCTATCAGTTTTATACTTTAATTCTAAATTACTTAAATAATTGTTAACTCTTTCATCATATGAAACAATTTCTAATCTTTTAGTTCCATCAATAATATTAATACCATTATTTTTTTCCATATACGATATATTAGAAGTGTTTATATAATACTCTATAATAGCAATTACTTTTTTATAATCACAAATTTTTTTTATATAATTTGAAACACTATAATCACTCTTTATATTATTTTCATCCGTTCCATTAATATCTATTATAAAACGTTTATTATTAGGATCCTGATTTATTTTTATGCAAGTATAACTATTATTATCTAAATACTTTATTCCATTTATTATCATAAGTCCTCCTATAAATAAAAAAACTTTTAGAAATATAAGGACGAGTTACTCGCGGTTCCACCTTATTTATTCTAAAAGAATCCCTTTATAAAACATTGCTACTAGGTTTCCAAGCCCATCATCGCATCTAATTAATCAAATTTCATTTATTATATAATAATACTTTTTTAATGTCAATACTTATTTGCACTGACCTTCTCCAGGTTTCGAACCTTCTTGATATGTTTTATCAAGCATACCACAAGAAGACTTAGTGATAGAATCTTGTAAATATCCTCCAAGTAATTTTACTAAACTCACTACAATAACGCTTATTACAGCTATTATTAGTATATATTCAACCAATGCCTGACCTTTACTATTTATCTTCAAACTATCACTCCTATCTTATACATTAATTTTATAACTAATTTAACTTTTTGTCAATAAGTGATATAATAATGATGGTGATTTTATGAAAGATAAATATAATAATGAAATCAAACTTTATAAATACAATACTTTTTTAAAAAAATTAAAAGGATTTATGTTCAAAAAAAATATTGAGTTTGCCATATACTTTCCAAACGTAAATAGTATTCACACATTTTTTATGAGGCAACCTATAGATGTCATTATGACAGATAAAAACTTTAATATACTATATGTTTTTAAAGCAGTTAAGCCTAATAAAATTATTTTACCAAAAAAAAATGTTTATTATACGTTTGAATTACCAATAAATAAACTTAATTTTGATATAAATGAAAAGATAGTTATATAACTACCTTTTATTTTTTTTATCAGAAAAATACTCTATACCTATTTCATTCAATAAATTATATCTATCTGTGCTTAACTTTCCATCTCTTTGATTCTTTCTTTGTAAAATTAACCAACTACCTAAAGCATAGCCATTTTCATTAAAATTAATTCCATCTAGTGTTTTAAAATCTACCGGTATTTTTAAATTTCCATAAAAATTTCTATAATTAAGAGCTAATTTATACATATCCATCCATTTATCTTCACATTTATAATTATATATTATATTATCTACATTTTTCCTAACTTCTTTATTTTTTAAATAATACATACATATTAATTGTTCAATAGATATATTATATTCTTCTTCTAAATCCTCTATTTTTAATAAAATAAACGGATTTAATTTACCATTAATAATTATAGGTATTTCATTACTTTTTAAATATTCAAATCTAGAATATATTTCTTGATATGATTTATTTTTTAATAAATTTCTATATTCTCCATAATCGATACAATATTCGTCAAAAAGATCTTTAATCATTTTTTCATTAGCTTTAATACTAAATATTATACCTATTTGTAATAGTTTTGCTTCTCTGTTTAAAGAGAGTTTCTTATCAGCTTTATTATTTCTTTGAAACTTAATCCATTGCCCCATTGCTTCAGATTCATACTTTTCTTGCCTTTTAAAATTAATATTATCATATAATTTATAATACTTAGTAGCTAAATCATACTTTTTATCCCATATTTCATTAAAGCTAGTTGATAAAAATTCAATACTTTTTAATTTTTCTACTTGTTCACTAGTTAATTTATTTCTTTTATATTTTGACCTTTGTATCATTAACCAATTACTTAAACTTTTACCATCTACTAATAATTCATCAGGTATCTCTTTATTTTTTTCCTTATAATTTTTATAAGTTTCAAACATATCATTCCAAACTTCATCTTTATAATTAAAAATAACTCCGACTTCTTCTAACTTAGAAATTCTATCTTTACTTAATCTGTTTGTTTTATAAAATCTTTTTTGATTGCACAACCAAACATATAATTTATATCCATCAGAATCATATGTAATACCATTTTTAGTACAAAAATTTCTTGGTACATTTAAATAACCAAAGTGAGAATAATTTATTTTTAATAATTCATATTTTTCATCCCACTTTTCTTCAAACTTTTCACTATATACCTTTTTCATAGTACCCCCAATGGGCTATATACTATCACACATTATTTATTATTGCAAATTAAAAGAATACAATATGTATTCTTCTTATATTTTTAAATACTTTCTAACTGCTTTAGCACTTCCTATCATACCTACTATCATACCAATTGCAAGTAAGCATAAACTTGTTTGATAAATAAATGGTGTAGGATTTATTAGCCTAATAAATTGTGAGAATAATTGACCATCAAATCTATCATACAAAGCAGTATAGCCATATACTGTAATTATAATTGGAATAATTGATCCCATAGCACCTAATAGTAATCCTTCAAATATAAAAGGTATTTTAATATTAATATTTGAAGCACCAACAAGTCTCATTATTTCTATTTCTCTACTACGAGAAGCTATTGTTATTTTGATTGTATTAACAATTAAGAATGCAGTTACAATAATAAGAGCAACTACAGCGACTACACAGCCTTTTCTTACTAAATCAAATACAGATACTAATTGTTCTACCATACCTTCTCCATACTTTACAGTATCTACTCCATCTATATTTTTTATTTGATCTGCAGTTGTATTAATTTTTTCTATATCATCTACTTTAACTTGATAAGTACTTTGTATAGGACTTTCCTCTCTTGTCCAATCACTCATGATACTTTTAAAAACTTCACTAGAATCCATCATTTCTTTTGAAATATCCATTTTGTCTCTAAAAGTCACGTTACTAGCACTTACATTATCAAGACTTAAAATTTCATTATGAATATTATCTATTTCTTGATCCGTTATATCATTTTTTAAGAAGGCAACTATAGTAACATCCTTTTCTACAATTTGCGTAAAATTATTAATATTAATTGATAAAACAATCGCTACTGCTACAACAACTAATGTTATCGTAATACAAGATACAGACGCTAAAGAAAGTGAGAAGTTTCTAAATACATTTTTAAATGAATCTCTTATATTTCTACCTAATAATCTAAATGCCTTCATTCTAGAATTCTCCTTTCTTATAATCCTTAACTATTCTACCACTATCTAACTTTATAACTCTTTTTTTCATTTTCTTTACTATATCAATGTCATGAGTTACCATTATTACAGTTGTACCAAGTTCATTTATTGCCTCTAAAACTTCCATAATTTCCATACTAGTTTTTGGATCCAAGTTTCCAGTTGGTTCATCACATATAAGAATTTTTGGACCATTAACAATCGCACGTGCAATTGCAACTCTTTGCTGTTCTCCACCTGATAAATGAGTTGGATATTGCTTAGCCTTGTTTTTCAATCCTACCAAATCTAATACCTTCATTACTTTAGGATATATTTCTTCCTTTGGCAATCCTAATACTTCTAAAGCAAAAGCTACATTTTCATATGCTGTTGACTTAGGTAATAATTGATAATTTTGAAATACCACACCTATTTTTCTTCTTAGTTTATATACTTTTCTATTCTTAATTTTTCCTACATCAAGTCCACCTACTAATATTTTTCCACTTGTAGATCTTTCTTCTCTATATAACATTTTTATAAGAGTTGACTTACCACATCCAGTTGAACCTATTATAAATACAAATTCACCTTTATCTATACTTAAATTCATATCATATATAGCAGTTGTACCTGTTTTATATGTCTTTTTTACATCAATAAGTTTAATTAAATTCATAACTACTCTCCTATTCTATTCCTGTTGACTGATATACATCATTTATAAGTATAATGGCATTTTTATCTATCTCTAAAATACCTTCTTTTGCCAAAAAGTACTCTTTAGTAGGAATAACACACATAAGTACTTTTTTTCTATCACCTGTATATCCGCCACGACCCTCAAGCACAGTAACACCCCTTTTAAGTTCATTTATAAGGAAATGTTTTATACTCGTTTCATTATCTGTAATAATATAAAATGATTTTGAATCAGATATACCAAGCAATAATTTATCATTCATTATGCTAACTATATAAACACATATTATTGCATACATAACATTCGTATATGCATAACTACCTATTCTATCGCCAATAAAGAATCCTGCACCTAGTATTATAACTATATTAGTATATTTCATCGCAGACCCTATTGATACTTTAAACTCCTTAGAGATTATTTGAAATATAATATCTGATCCTCCAGTAGAAAAACCATATTTAAATGTTAAGCCCGAACCAATACCATATATAAGCGCTCCAAACACACTTATTAAAAGCATATTTGTAACATCAAAATTAATAATAGAAGCTATATCTCGTGTTAAATATACAAATAATGGATACACAATTGATCCTATAACAGAATGCTTTGTCTCCTCTTTAGAAAGCATACAGTAACTAATCATTAAAAGTAATATATATGAAACAGCTATAAATTTAACTGAAGATATTCCAAATGCATTTTCTAATACAATTGCTAAGCCTGATACACCTCCAGTTACTAAATTAAATGGAGAAAAAAACAAATTAAATGAAATAGCGAGTAAAAAACATCCTATAATTAAAAAAGTATAACGTTTTATTCTATCTCGTTCATTTATTTTTTTTAATATATTTTCGTCAACTATTTTTCTTTTTTTAAAAAACAACATCATAACACTCCACTTCTTAAATTATCATATATAAATTTATCTATATTTCCATCCAGCACTTTATTTACATTTACATCCTCTGTATTAGTCCTGTGATCTTTTACAAGCGTATATGGACACATAGTATAAGTTCTAATTTGGTTTCCAAAATTATTATCAGTATTCTCTCCCTTTATACTTTTTAATTCTTTCTGTCTCTTCTCTTCTTCTATTTGATATAGTTTATTCTTTAATACATTCATACAAGTCTCTTTATTTCTAATTTGACTTCTTTCATTTTGGCAAGTAACAACTATCTTACTAGGAAAATGTGTTATACGCACTGCAGAAGGTGTAGTATTCACTCCCTGACCACCATGTCCTGATGCACAAAAAGTATCAATTCTAATATCACTATCTTTAATCTCTATATTTATATTAGAATTGTTATAAATTGGAGTAATATCAACAGATGCAAAAGACGTATGCCTTCTTTTATTTGAATCGAAAGGACTTATTCTTATCAATCTATGAACACCTTTTTCATTTTTTAAATATCCATAACTATTAAGTCCATGAACAATAAAAGATACACTTTTAATTCCTGCTTCTTCACCATCTTGATAGTCCAAAAGTTCTACTTTATAATTATGATTATTACACCACCTTGTATACATTCTATAAAGCATACTTGCCCAATCACAACTTTCAGTACCACCTGCACCTGGATGTATTTCTAATATACAATCACAAGAATCATATTCACCATTAAGCAAAAGTTCTAACTCAACATCTTCTACTTCTTTTTCTATATTAACAAGTTCTTTTGAAATAGATTCATATAAATCATCATCAGTATCAGTGGTAAGCATATCAATTAATTCTAAATTAGATTCAACACTTTTCTTTAATTTTTTTAAAGGAACTAATGTATTAGTAAGTTTCTTTTGTTCTTCCAATATTGAATCCTTATTATCTTTATCCCAAAATCCGACTGAATTAATAGTATTATTTAACTCAGTTAATCTTTTTTCTTTTTCTTCAGGGTCAAAGAGACCTCCATAATTTTTCTATTCTTTCTTTAAGTAATAAATATCTATTTTGTATCTCATTTATCTCCACATTAACCACCATTATAATTATAGCACTTATTAATATTTTTTTAAAGAAAAAAACAAGTTTTTAACTTGTTTATTCACTTTCTTTACAACTAAATCCTTCTTTTTCTAATTCAGTTTTAACATCATCAAATGTTTCTTTACTAATAAAATTTGTACTTTTTAAATGATCCTTATCAGCATTCAACTTAATTATTACCTTAGCATCATCACTAGTAATATCAACATTAACACCTTTATCTGAATACTCCTTATACTCTTTTTTAAAAGTTTCAATAAAAGTATCTTTATACTCTTTATACTCACCTAAATCTACAGTCATTAAAGCATCAAACTTTTTAGCATCGTTACCAACAAAGCTAATAGTTGCTGTCATATCCATAGTCATACCAGACTCTTCAGTCTTTTGTGTACAAACCATAGTTTTTTCTTCTTTACTACCCGTTGTTGAATCAAATATAGCACATACAGCTACAAATCCAACTAATACTCCTACTATAATTAAAACTACCTTTAATACATTATTTCCTTTTTTCTTTTCTACATTCTTAATCTCTTCCATAATTCTCTCCTTACTATAATTCTACATTGTGATATACATTCTGTACATCATCTACTTCATCTAATAAATCAATTAATCTTTCGAATTCAGCTTTTCCTTCATCAGATAAACTAATTCTTTCTTTAGGTAAAAGACTTATTTCATCTACGCTAAACTCTATATTACTATTCAAATTCAAAATAGCTTCTTTTATTTTATACAAATCAGTAGGGTTTCCATAAACTAATACCATACCATCAGACTCATCTATATCTACAATATCAATGTCATTTTCAATCAATGCATTCATTACACTTTCCATATCTAAGCCCTTAAATCCTACTACACATAAATTATCATACATATAAGCAACACTACCCATGCCACCTAATTTAACATGACATTTATTAATAACAGCTCTTACATCAGATACACTCCTGTTTGGATTATCAGTTAAACATTTAACCATAAGTGTAGAACCCTCGGGTCCAAACACCTCG
Organism: uncultured Bacilli bacterium; assembly: GCA_934130235.1. Taxonomy (GTDB): domain Bacteria; phylum Bacillota_I; class Bacilli_A; order RF39; family UBA660; genus UMGS1613. The sequence goes on along the minus strand of CAKOXU010000016.1, from coordinate 12,257 downwards.
TATACCAATTCTTGATAATCTTCTCCTACTCCACTATTAACTTTGTCAATAGCTCTTTTAATTACATCACTTGGTACTTGCTCTTTTTTAGCCTTGTCTACCAATCTCTTTAACGCAGGATTTCCTTCAATAGAAGTTCCACCCGATTTAGCAGTTTGATATATTTCTTTAGCATACATTCCGTATAATTTACCACGAGCTGCGCCAGTCTTAGCTTTAGCAGCCGCTATATTTGGAAATCTTCCCATAACTCACCTCCTACAAATCACCATTTTGAGCTTTTTTTAAAGCATCATGCGCTGCTAACTGCTCTGCCTCTTTTTTACTTGAAGCACACCCTGTTCCATACACTATATTATCTATTTTTACTTGTATAGTAAATCTTCTATTATGAGCAGGGCCTTCTTCTTTAATTATTACATATTCCAAACTCTTTTTATCAGTTTGAACAAGTTCTTGTAATATAGATTTATAATCATCAAAAAAGTCAATATGTTTATCCTCTATTAGAGGAATAATATGCTTATAAATAAACTTCTTTGATTCTTCATATCCCAAGTCTAAATACATAGCTCCCATAAATGACTCAAAAATATCAGCTACTATAGCCTTTCTATTTCTTCCACCACTTTCTTCTTCACCATGTCCTAAACGTAAATAATCATTAAGCCCAAGTATTTTAGAATACTCGAAATTAGCATTCTCACATACATAATGACTCCTTAACTTAGTCATTTTTCCTTCTTCACATTCTGTATTTTTATATAAATATTCACTAATTACAAGTTCTAATACAGCATCACCTAAATATTCAAGTCTCTCATAACTAGTAACACTATGTTCGTTCGCATAAGATGTATGTGTAAGTGCGGTTATATATAATTTTTCATTTTTATAAGGTACATTAAGTTTTTCTAGTAGTTCCACAAATATCACCATTACCATTATATCAAACTTTCATAAAAATAGAAATAGTATTTTACTTTTTTGTTTTTTTTTAGTATAATTAAATAGATGAAAAAGATATTAATAAAGTGCATAGAACTATATCAGTTAACTCCAATATCTACTCACTACAAATGTAGATACTATCCTACTTGTAGCGAATATGCTAAAGAAGCTATAGAAAAATATGGTTCATTAAAAGGTATATATTTATCAATTAAAAGAATATTAAGGTGCAATCCACTTCATAAAGGAGGATATGACCCAGTTATTAGGGAGGAAAAATATGAAAAAAATTAAATTAATTATTATGACACTTTTAGTGTTTACACTTACAGGATGCTTTGAAGAAAATACATTAGATAATATTGATATTACTACTTCAGTATATCCTATTGAGTATATAGTAAATCGACTTTACGGTACTCACTCAAATATAACTAGTATTTATCCAAAAGATACAGATGCCAATAGTTATAAAGTTACTGATACTCTACTTAGTAATTATAAAGACAGCGAATTATTTATATTTAATGGACTATCTGATGAAAAAAATCACGTTAAAACATTTAAAAATAATAATAAAGATCTAAAAATTATCGATGCTACTTCGAGTATGACTATGGATTATAACATTGAAGAATTATGGTTAGATCCTAATAATATGCTTACAATGGCTAATAACATTAAAGTAGGATTTAACGAGTACTTAACTCAAAGTGTTGTAAAAGATGAAATTAACTTAAATTATGATAACTTAAAAATTGATTTAACTACTCTTGATGGAAAATATTATCATGCTGCTAAACTTGCTACTAATAAGTATATTATTGTTAGTAATAATGCATTTAAGTTTTTAGATAAATATGGAATCAATGTTATATCTCTTGATGATGAAAGTGTAACTGAAAAAGATATTGATGATGCAATAAAATTGCTAAATGATGGAACATGTTCATATGTATACACTGATTATCAAAGTGATTTAACTGATGCCGCCAAAAAAGTAATAGAATCTACAAATGCTAACAAATTAGAACTATATACAATGTCTAATCTAAAAGACATTGATACTTCTAAAATGGATTATATAGCACTTTCAAATGAAAACTTAGAAAATATTGAAAAGGAGTTAAATTAACTCCCTTTTTATTGACTTTCTAAATATTTTATACTACCATATGAATGAAAGAAGTGATATTATGACTATAGATGAATTTAGAGAAGAATTAAAAGAAGAAATAATGAGTGATCATTCTAAAAAAGAAATAAAAAGAACTGATACAATTAAAGTAGGAACACTCAATGTACAAAATAGAACAAAAGATATAAATAGCGCAAAGGCTTTAGCTACTCATATTGAGAATACGGGATATTATTTTTTAGGAACACAAGAATTAACTCGAGTATTTTCAAATGAATTAATAAACAATTTAAAAAAATATAAATTATATGGTAAGCGTAGATATGGAAACTCTAAGCTTTTAAAACACGTTAAATTTATTGATGATATTAATGAAAGTAATGCTATTATAACAAAAGAAACTGTTGTTAATGTTGAAACTGATTTTCTACCTTGGATCGCACACAATCCAAAAGATTTATTTGAAAGTGTTAATAGTGGTTCTATAGTACCTAGAATAATGACAATAATTGATATTGAAGATGAAGACTATGGAAAAATATATGCTGTAAATACACATTTGGATTATCAAGTAAAAAACATACAAATCAATCAAATGAAAAATATATATAGAATTCTTAAAACATTAAGAAAAAGATATCCAATAGTACTAACAGGCGATTTTAACATAGGAATTAAAGATGAACACTTTAACTCATTTATAAAAGATCTTGATACATTAGGACTTAAAAGAGTTCCAATTAATGATAGATTAAATGAAACAGCTATAAATCATATATTTATACCTAAAAATTGGATAATTGAAAGAAGTGGATTAATAGATGATTCTAATCTATCCACATTAACAGATAATAAAGGAATATATGCTGATATAAGAATAAAATAAAAAAAGAAATTAATTATTATTAATCTCTTTTTTTTGATCTATAAGCATTATCTTTAATATTAGTATAGCCATAATTGGAACTAATATTATCGCTAACACTTGTGCAATCATATTATTAGTCTTTAAAAGCAATTCACAAACTACTATTAAAGAAATAGTCCATATTAAATATGTTTTTTGTCTCTCATTGAGCGTACTCATAAAAACTTCCTTTCTAAAAGACAATTACTATTTTAACATATTTTTTTTATTTTGTAAAATCGCAAGAAGAACATTTAATAGTATCTTTCTTTTTCACAAGCATACTACCACATTTCTCACATTTTTCTCCTATTGGTAAATCCCAGTAGGCTTCCTTACATTTTGGAAAATTATTGCATCCATAAAAAACTTTACCTCGTTTGCTTTTCTTTTCAACAATATCTCCATCACACTTTGGACATTTACATATACTTACAACCTCACTAGGCTTTATATATTTACATTTTGGAAAATTACCACATGCCGTAAATGATCCATACTTACCTTTTCTAATAACTAAATCTCCACCACATTCTGGACATACTTCACCTGTTTTTTCCGCCTCTTTTTTAGGCATTTCAGTAAAAGCCGTATCTAAAGTTTTTGAAAACTCAGAATAAAACTCCTTCAATACTTTAACATGATCCATACTTCCTTCTGCGATCTTATCTAAATCAGTTTCCATATTAGCAGTATACTCTACATTAATTATATTCGAAAAATGTTCCTGTAATCTATCTGTTATTTCAAATCCTATATCACTAGGCACGAATTTTTTCTCAACAATAGTTGCATATCCACGTTTCTTTATTATATCCATAACAGTTGCATAAGTACTAGGTCTACCTATTCCCAACTCTTCCATAGCTTTTATAAGTTTAGCCTCAGTATATCTACTAGGTGGATTAGTAAAATGTTGCTGCTTATCTATATCATTAGATACTATTATATTAGAATTATAAGTATCTAGTGGTGGTAAAGATACATCTTTTACATCTTCATAATCTTTATATACCTTTAAATAACCATCAAACTCTATTATTTGACCAGTAGTTTTAAACTGATAATTATTATTATCCAAGTATATAGTAGTATTTAAAGTAATAGCATGCTTCATCAAAGATGCCAAAGCACGGAAATAAATAAGTCTATATAGCTTATATTCATCATTAGTTAAATAGTTTTTAACACTTTCTGGTGTTCTATTAATACTTGTTGGACGAATACCTTCATGAGCATCTTGTACATTAGAATTAGCTTTCTGTACTTTAACATTACCAACGTATTCAGCACCATAATTCTTATTAATAAAAGCATATGTACTTTTAATAAAATCATCAGATAATCTAATAGAGTCTGTACGCATATATGTAATAAGACCTACTACTTCATCCTCTAACTCAATACCTTCATATAATTTTTGAGCTATTTGCATTGTCTTCTTAGCATTAAAACCTAATTTATTAGAAGCATCCTGTTGTAAAGTACTAGTAATATATACTGGTTTAGACTGTTTGTTTTTATTTTTCTTTTCTACTTTTTCAATAGTAAAAGAATTACTAAGCTTTTCTATTATAGAATCCGCTTCATTTAGAGAACCAATATTTATATCTTTATGATTATAATTAAACAACTCACTATCAAAATCTTTAAAATGCGCTGTAATAGTCCAATATTCTTCCTTTTTAAAAGCTTGAATCTCTCTTTCTCTATCAACAATAAGTTTTAAAGCAACACTTTGTACACGTCCAGCTGAAGAACCGTCTGTTTTAGAACGTATAAGTTTAGATAATCTAAATCCTATAATTCTATCCAAAATTCTTCTAGTCTCTTGACTATCTACTAAGTTTTCATCTATTTTACGAGTAGATTCAAATGCCTTTAAAACCGCATTTTTAGTTATCTCATTAAATACTACTCTATCATAATCAGAATCCTTTAGTTTTAGCACTTGAGATAAATGCCAAGAAATTGCTTCTCCTTCACGGTCGGGATCGGTAGCAAGATATACGTGAGAAGCATTTTTAACTTCTTTTTTTAATTCATCAATAACGCTCTTTTTACCCTTCATTGTAATATAATCTGGTTCAAAATTATTCTCTATATCAACACCCAACCCATATTTACCATGAGTTGATAAATCTCTAACATGACCTTTACTAGATAAAACTTTATATCCATCACCTAAATATTTTTCAATAGGTTTAGTCTTACTAGGAGACTCCACTATTACAACTTTTTTAGACATATTTTCCTCTCCTTTTTCTATTAATAATTTATACACTATAAAATTATTTTTGTCAATATTATTTATATGGCTTTACATTTAAATTAATTCTTGATAGATTAAAGTATATTTGGTAATTTATTAATCATACTAATATAGGAGGTAAATTATGAAAAAAGATAAACAAACTATTAAATGCGAAGTATTCGAGTGCAAACACTGCGATTGTGATGATTGTTGTTGTACTTTAGATTCTATAAATGTATGTAATTGCAATGACAATGATACTAAAGATTCTACAATGTGCGATAGTTTCGAATGCAAAAAGGCTTAGCCTTTTTTATTTACTTTTTTTAAGATTTGTAGTAAAATATTTTTGTTAGGTGATAGTATGTATATAAAAGAATTAACAAACGAAGAATTTAATAAATTTACAGACAATTTTAAATATTATTCTATTTATCAAACAAGTGAATATGGTTTACTTATGAATAATCAAAACTATAATAGTGTATTTATAGGATTTGTAGATGATTTAGATAATATACAAGCAGGGTCTCTTTTATTAATTGAAAAAAAGAATGGGTTTAAATATGCTTATGCACCTAAAGGATTTTTAATTGATTATACTGATAAATTTTTAGTTGAGGATTTTACAAATCAATTAAAAACTTACTTATCTAACAAAAAAATAGTAGCAGTTAAAATAAATCCTATGATTATTAGAAGTGTTTATGACTATAACACAAACAATTATACATATAATGAAGCTCATAAAGAACAATTAAGTTTTTTAAAAAGCTTAGGATATAATCATCTAGGCTTTAACAATTTATTTGAATCTTTTAAGCCTAGATATACCGCACTTTTAGACATAAAAAAAGATATTCATACTTTATTTAATGGAATGAATAAAGCTTTTAAAAATAAAATTAAAAATGCCGATCAATATGGTATTAGAATATATAAAGGTACAATTAATGAATTAGATTATTTGTATGAAGAAGTTAAAAATAAATATCCTAGAGATAAAAAGTACTTTGAAGACTTAATGTTTTATTTTAGTAAACGAAATATGTGTGATTATTATTATGCCAAGCTTGATACAAATGCATATTTAGTTTATTTACAAAAAAAGATGAATGAGCAAAACGAAATATGTGGTAAATTAAATGCACAGTTATTTAAAAGACATGGTCAAGATAATAACAAGCTTATTGAAACAAAAATAAAAGAAGAAAATAAATTAAATGAAATAAAAAACGGATTAGTTTATGCAACTACACTACTTAGAGATTTCCCACAGGGAATAATTCTTTCTACAATGATTATTATTAAATATAAAAATGAAGTTTGTATGTTTATGGATGGATATAACAATAAATTTAAAAAATTAAATGCTAAACATCTTATGACATGGAAACTTATAGAAAAATACTCTCATGAAAATTATAAAGTATTTAATTTAGGCGGTATGACTAATCCAACAATTGAAAATGATAAATACAAAGGCTTAAATGAATTTAAATTAAGATTTAATGCAAGATGTGTAGAATATATAGGAGATCTAGAATTAGTATGTAACAATACATTATATACATTATATAAAAATGCTACATCATTTAAATTTATTTTAAAAAGAAAGTAGATTATTCATCTACTTTTAATTTGCCTAATTTTACTTCCAATACTGATTTACTATCTAATTTGCTCCCAACACTTATACTTTGACTTTCAACATATCCATATCCATCGTATTTACAATTTATATTTGTTAACTCACAATACTTTTTAACATCTGATTTAGACCAATTAGATAAATCTGTCATAGTATAGTTTGAATTATTGGTAATTAAGAAAACCCTATCACCCTTTAATATTGTTTTATTACTACTAGGATATTGGTTGATAATACTCTTTCCATCACCTATTATAGTTGTATTTATACCATCGGAATCTAACTGTTTTTTAACTTCATCTAATGACCTATTTATATAATTATTTAAAGTATAACTAGTATCAGATATATTATCATCCTTGGTTTCACCTACTATAGCCTTATACTTATTTATATTTTTAATTAACTCCTTCGTAGCACCAGGTAAAGCAGAATTTGCACTTTTCTTAGGCTTTTTACTAGCAGCATATATAATAATCTGTGGATCATCCTTTGGATACATAAGTGCGATAGAAACAACATAATCATTTGCGCCCTCTAAATATCTTCCATTTTCATATATTTGAGCAGTACCTGTTTTTCCTATTACATTATATCCCTCTAAATAATATTTACTACCAGTAGGACTTTCCGGATTAATAACACTCTCCATCAAATCTTTTATCTTAGAAATAGTAGTGTCACTAACCAATTTATCACTTTTTCTAATTTTAGTTTTAACAACTTCTTTAGTATTTGGATCAACAACTTTACTAACTATATGAGGCTTTACCATTACACCATTGTTCGCTATTATACTAAGAGCTTGAAGCTGTTGAACAGGAGTTGTTGTAATACCTTGCCCAAATCCAGCCGAATACTTTTCTGAATCATAATAAAACTTTGTACTACCTTTTCCTTCTCCAGATAATTCAATACCAGTTTTTTCTCCAAATCCATATTTAGATAAACAACTTTTTAATTCCTTTAAAGATAAATAATCATTTATTATATTTATAATAGCCACATTTGATGAATAGCTAAAACCTGTATCATATGATAATTCTCCCCAACCAGGTTTATACCAATCATGAATAGTAGTCTCATCATCTACCTTGTAAGAACCACTTAAATACTTTTTAGTGCCATCATATTTCCCTGTTTCTACTGCACACATATACGTATATATTTTCATAACACTACCAGGCTCATACGTATAAGAAACTAGTGGATTTTGATAGTTCATATCACTACTTAATTTATTTGGATTAAAAGAAGGACTAGTAGCAGATGCTAAAATAGAGCCACTCTTCGCATCCATTACAGTAAATATAGTCCATTCTGGATCATAGTTTTCAACAACAGACATAACAGCTGTTTCTGCAAATCTTTGAATAGTAGAATCAATAGTTAAATAAATATCAGACCCATCAATAGCTTCTTTAGTTATTTGAGGAGTATCCGGTATTTGATATCCGTTTTTATCTCTTTGATAAGACGTATATCCATCACTACCTTGCAAAATATCATCATACTTAGATTCAATACCTAATTCCCCTACTATAGTTGAATCCATTTGTTTAACAGTATCATAATCTACTACATTCACAAGAATAACTGCTAAAATATCATTTCCTGATTTAATCTGTACAATAGTACTACCTTCGGCCAGCCCAACTAAATTAGTTCCATCTTTGTCTACTATATCATTGTTTCCTATATTAATAGATACATTTTTATAATTTTCAAAAAAACTTTTATAATATTTTGATAAATCATACGTAGAATCTTCTTTGATATTAATTCTTGTATATTGTTTAGAATAGCCAACTACATAAGAAGCGAAATTACCATTTGGATAATATCTTTTTAATGATTCTGTAAATGATATACCTGGAAGTTCTAAATCTTCTATTGCCAATTTAGTAAGTTCAGTTAAATTTTTACCTACACTACCAAACTCAACCTGCTTAACATTTTTATTTAATCTTTCTAAAATATAGTTCTTATTCTCCTCACCTAAAATAGTTGCTAACTTAGTTGCAGTATACTCTTTATCTACAACATGCTGAGGATTAGATTCATCCTTAGTTCTTGAAGAATCTAGATAAGCAATTAATGTATATGAAGAAATATTTTGCGCTAAAACATTTCCATCCACATCATAAATAGTTCCTCTATTAGCTGTTAATACATTAGTAACAGTATTTCTATTAGACGCGAATTCCTTCATATTTATACCATAAACATCCTTAGATAAACTAAGATAACAAAATTGTACAAATAATATTACTATTACTATTACAAAAAATATAAGCATATAAAAAGGTGCCATAAACTTTTTTCTACTCTTCATATATTCCACCATATCAATTATAACATGTATTAATATTTTTTTAAAGAAAAAACATGCCAAACATGTTTTATTTTACAACTATAATATTGTCATTATTATATGCAAGCCCCATCTCCTTAAGAACACTATTTAAATTTTCATAAGAAGTTAATTCATTAACCTGCATAGTCAAACTCTGATTTTTCTTTTCCTGAGTTTCAATTTTATATGAAATAGTTTCAATATCTATTTTCATATTACTAATAGCCGCACCACAGAATACTTTAATAGCTAAAGTAAGTCCCAAACATAATATTCCTAATGAATATAATGATTTTTCTCCTTTTGTAAGTCTTACTATTTTTTTAGTATTCTTTCTCATAATATCAACCTATTCTTTCTATTATTCTTAATTTGGCACTTCTAGCTCTATTATTACTATCAAGTTCACTATTATTTGGTATAATAGTTTTTAAAACCTTATATTTCGGCTTAAGTTCATCAGGTATCACCGGAAGTTTATTTAAAGCAGGATCAACTGTTGATACGCTTTTAAATATATCTTTACAAATTTTATCCTCCAATGAATGAAATGTAATGACACATATTCTACCGCCAACTTTTATTAAATCTAAGGAATCTTTTAGACTCTTTTCAAATACATTTAATTCATCATTCACTTCTATTCTTATAGCTTGAAAAATCTTTCTTGCTGGATGATGAAGTCTTCTATACTTTTCAGGTACTGAAGATTTAATAACTTCAACTAATTGTAAAGTATCATCTATTGGTCTATTTTTTATAATACTCTTTGCTATAGATGAAGAATACTTTTCCTCACCATATTTATAAAATATCTTAACTAAATCTTCATAATTATAATTATTAACAACATAATGAGCATCTAGTTTTTGATGAGTATCCATTCTCATATCAAGTCTAGCATTTTTATGAAAACTAAATCCTCGATAATCATTATCTAATTGAGGACTTGATACTCCTAAATCATATAAAATACCATCTACTTCTTTTACCCCTATATTATTTAATTCAGTTTTAATATTCTTAAAATTACTATTAATAATCGTATAATTATTAGAAATAGCTTTTAACTTACTATCACTATAAGAAATAGCTTCACTATCTTGGTCAAAGGCGAATAAATACCCACTTTTTATTCTTTTTAATATTTCACTACTATGACCAGCAAATCCTAATGTACAGTCTACAATGACACTTTTATCATTAAGGTTTAAAGAATTAATACATTCATTTAATAAAACACTTACATGTAAATTACTCATTTGAAAACAAACTATCAGCTATTTCTGATATATCACTTTCATTAGTATCAATAAATTCTTCCCATCTTTCTTTACTCCAAATTTCTAACCTTTCATCTACACCTATAATAATACAGTCTTTAGAAAGACCAGCAAATTCAATCAAAGGAGATGGAATATTAATTCTTCCTTGCTTATCATACTCACATACAGTGGCTCCTGATAAAAATATTCTCATAAATTGGCGCTTATTTTTAGTATCAGGAATATCCTTATACTTCTTTATTATATTTTCCCATTCGTCATTTGGATATATAAATAAACATCCATCAAGACCACGAGTAATAATAAAATCAGTTCCCAATAAATCTCTTAATTTAGAAGGAATAATAAGTCTACCCTTTGCATCAATACTATGTCTGTATTCACCTAAGAACATAGCATCACCCCACTTTATGACACTTTCAACCACTATGTACCACTATTATACAACATATTAACCACCTTGTAAATACTTTTGTAAAAAAAAATAACTAATTTTACAATTAGTTATCTAGAGATTGTTCCAAAGCTGCAGAGGAAAAATTCTTTACCTGATCATTTATATAAGTCACCATCGCAAAAACAATACCAAGACCTACTATAAATATAAAAATATATACAAAAGCTAAATTTAATTCTTTGTGCAAAAAACTCTTTTTTTCTTCCATACTATCACCATTATTAATATATCATAAAATACCTTTTTTTACAACAGCTCTGATTTAGTAATAATAAAAGTTTTCCCTGAGGTATAAAATGCATAAAATATATCTTCTAATCTATAATTTTTTGATTTTAACATCGATATTATCCAATTATAATCCTTATTTATCTCAGATAATGTTTTATAGTCTATCACACCATCAAGTATCAAAGGTAACGGATAAGAAGAATCATCAACAAAGGTAGAAAGTTCACCATTATTTTCAAGTACTGCATACTTTACTTTATCTATACTAATTATTCCTTGTAATCTAAGTTGAGTAAGCAAATCATCTAATGAATATCTTAGCTTTTTCATTTGTTCAAAATTAAGTTTACCATTTTTTATTATTACAGCCGGTTTACCTTCTACAATTTCCCTAATGAATTCACTTTTTAAACTTACATAACTTATAAGTATCTGTACTACTACTAATACAATTATAGGAATAACGCCATAAAGTATACCATTTTCACCACTAATACATATAGATGCTAACTCAGAAATAATAATAGATACAATAAGATCTATTATGCTTAACTGCCCTACTTCTTTTTTACCCATTATCCTATATATTAACATTATAAAAAAGTAAACAAAAAGAGTTTTAATAATTATTGAAATATACATACAATCACCAATATATATAGTACATTAGAATATTTTTTTATACATATAATATAATTTATTAGGTGATATAATGAATTATTTAAAAAAACTTTCTATGTCCATTGGAATATCTTTTATATCTATTCTATCGCTAACACTACTACTAACTATACTAAATTATAGTAGCTTTATATCAAACAGTATAATGTCCATCTTCGAAATATTAATACCTATTATATCAATACTGATTGGAAGTATATATTTAGGAAAAAGAACAGAAAAAAAAGGATATATTGAAGGATTGAAACTAGGCATAATATTTATACTTATATTATTCATATTAAATATAATAATATCAGATTTTAAAACAAAATATATTTTATTTTATATAATATTAATCACAAG
>CAKOXU010000015.1 GCA_934130235.1 uncultured Bacilli bacterium | reverse complement strand
TTTTAAAAAAACAATATATTGATTATTATACTTAAATTCAATTAAATCATTAACATTACTATATGTATAGTATAACATATTATCATTAGTTTTTTCAAGTATTACTTTTTCCACTCTCTTTAATGATTTTTTATATAAAGATTCTTTTATTTGCTCTAAATACTCTTGTACTATTATACTCATTTAATTCTTTTAAATCATCCAATTTAAATCAGTTTAACAAATTTTAAACATCTTGTCTAACAATTTTAAACATTAAAATAATATAGCACATATACATAGTAAAAAAAAGAGGTTAACCTCTTTTTTAGTACCAATAGGAACCTAATATTATAGCTAATAATATGTATAATACTATCAATATAATATAAGAAGCACCACTTTTTGTGCATCCAGTTGGCACATTATTTTCACAACATGTATTAGTATTTGTGCTCAAGTTGTTCACCTCCTAAATATATGCTCCAAGTATGATTATTAAAAGAATGAATAATACTAAAACGATAGCAGCTCCGCTTGCTCCTGAATTACAACACATATAATCTTTCCTCCTTTTTTATCTTTTCTAGAGTATTTTATGAATTTTTTGTGAATATGTGTATGTTTTTATTGAAATTACTGGTTTTTTTTGCTAAAATAAATATGTATGGTGGCAAACATCGTATTTTAGAAAGGAGAGGCTTATGCCAAAGAAGACAGAAGAAAAGAATAAAAAGACTAAAAAGGCTACTGAAAAACCTCAAGCTAAAAAAGAAACTAAAAAAGTTGTTAAAGAAGAGGTTGTAGTTAGAAAGGAAGAAAAAGGAAGCTTATTAGATAATACTCCATTTGTTATTTCTACTTGTATTGCTATTATATTACTTTCAAGTTTAATATTTAGTATTGTTTATTTAAGAATACCTACTACTAAAGATGGTAAACAAGTTCTTGCTACTTTAAAAGGAAAAACTATTACTGCTGATGATTTATACAAAACACTTAAAGACCAAAATGGTACTACTGAATTAGTAAATATGATTGATGAGTATATTGCTGAAAAAGAAGTTAAAATTACTAAAGATGACAAAAAATATGTTCAAGAAGTTGTAGATTATTATAAAGATTACGCTGAACAATATAAAACAGATTTAAAAACTTTCTTAACTAATTATGTAGGATTATCTGGAATTAGTACTGAAGATGAGTTCTATGATTTTGTATTAAAAGATTATAAAAAATCATTGGCTGTTTCTCAATATGTTGGTGATAAAGCTACTGAAAAGGAATTAAAAGAATATTACAAAAACAATTACTCAGATTCATTGACTGTAAAACATATTTTAGTACAAGTTGATTCAGATGCTGAAGATTCAGAAAAAGCAGATAAAGAAGCTTTAGAAAGAGCTAAAGAAATTATTAAGAAATTAGATAAAGTTGACTCTAAAGATTTAGATTCAAAATTTGAAAAATATGCTAAAGAATATTCAGATGATACACAAACTTATAATAATGGTGGTTTAATTGAAGATTTCCAAAAGAAAGATGTTGAAGAAAACTTCTATAATGCTGCTAAAAAATTAAAGAATGGTAAATATACTGCTGAGCCAGTTAAAACGTCTTATGGATATCATATTATATTAAAAGTTAGTTCAGAAAAAGTAAAACCATATAAAGAAATTAAAGCTGAGGTAAAGAAAGCTTATGCTAATGAAAAATTAGCTGCAGATAGTACTCTACAAGTAACAGCTTGGGATGAATTAAGAAAAGAATATAAGTTAAGTATCAAAGATACTAAAGTAAAAAAAGCATATGAAAAAACTATAAAAGATAGTACAAAAACTACTGATAGTAATGATGATGAAAAAACAGAGGAATAATTATTCCTCTATTTTTTTACATCAAATCCCTTTTTTATTAGTCCTTGTTTAATTTTAAATTCTAACTCTTTACCACTATATTTTTTAGCTAATCGTTTATATAACCTATCATATTCTTTTTTTACAAATTTGGTATCATCCACCATGTTTTTATTAATAATCGCCAATACTAATTCTTTCCTATATCCTAAATTAATCATATCTTGTAAAATTTTATTTTTAAGTTGATAATTAGAATATTTATGATTAGAATTAATTTTTTTTATAATTATTTTTTCCATATTACTGTTCAAAATACTCTCATCTACATTACTGATTTCGTTTTCTATAACATTTATATCTATATCTTGGTTAATTAATTCTAATCTAATCTTATTAATTCCCCATTTATTCAATAATAATTTATCATTTATGAAAGCCTTAGCATATGCAATATCATCAATTAATTTAACGCTTTTTAGTTTTTCTATTATACGCATCTTATCAGATTCAGGTATATTTTTTTTATCTAAATAATCATTTATTTGATGTTCACTTTTACGTGATTTAAGCAATAACTTTACTACTTTATCATATATATCATAAAATTGAGTACTCTTAAGAATGTTATTGTAAGTATTTTTATCTATTTCTTTCTTATATAACAATCCGTTCTCAAGTATTACATCTTCATAAGTTATAATACTTTCTCCATCAATAACAATATTATACTTTCCTTTCAAGGCATCTATTTTTTCTATCTTCATATATACCTCCTAAAAGTATTATAACACAAACAAATGTATTATACAACCAAAAAGAAGAAATTAGTAATCAATTTCTTCTTTATTATTTTTCATATCAATAGTAGCCTCGTTTACTGCATCGTCTATAGTTTTAATAGCATCTGTAATTATACTATATCCAGAAGCACATCCAAATCCACGAGAAATACCCTTTAATTGTCTATTTAGTTTTCTTAAATATGCAATTATCTGCTTTTCAGTATAACCAACTAAATAAATTAAAAACTCATTTCCATCTGATCTAATTATTTCTGAATTTTGAAGTTGATTTTGAATTAAGACATTAGCTGCCTCAGCAATTATCTTATCTCCTTCTTCTCTACCATAATTATCATTAACATACGATACATTGTTTAAATCTATAATTATAATAGCCTGAGGATAAACCTCTGATTCATCCCACTCCTCTATTTTAGAGTTTAAATATGCTCTATTCTTAAGGGAAGTTAATTGATCAATATATTTTAATTTTTCTTCTTTTGTAAAATGTGTTTTTCTATTTTTTTTTACATTTTTAAACATAACTTTAGCATGATTATAAGAATCAATACCTACATATAACAATAATATAATAATAATTATTATTAATATTAGGACAATATTACTATTTTCATAGGCAATACTCTCATAATTAGTAGATAACATTTCATTCATGTCAGAATAATTTAAATAGAAATTAAATAATGATTTAAATATTTTATTAGAGTCATTATCATTAATTGTAAAATTATAAAAATCAGCAGTATTTTCAATAAAATCAATCTTACAATCTTTAAATTTACTACTCTTATAATAATTATAGTTCTCTAAATCCATTATTAATATATCTTTTTCTGAAAAACCTTTAATTAAATCATTCATATTATTATAGGCTTTTACTTTAATTCCCAAAGAAATTAATTCTTTTTCAATAGCAGAATCCTTAATAACAGAAACATCTTTATTTTTTAATGATTTTAGAGAAGAAACTACTACATTATTAGCTACATTTGAAACAACTACCATTTGTTTATTAAAAATACCAACTGTATTAAAATCATTATTAGAAGTAATACCTAAACTTGAAAAAACAAAGTCCACTTTACCAGAATTATAATCATTTCTTATCTTACTTATACTATTGTATTTCACATAAGTAATAGCAACATTTGAAAATTCATTAAATCCTTTAAGTACTAAAGCATTGATACCAGTAATTTCATTACCATGTAATTTATTATAAATACCATCATCTATAAATCCGTATACATAACTCTTACTTTTCAAGTTTCTTTGGTCTAATTCTGTTATATTTTTAAACTCAAAATAATTATCTAATAAATATGAATTATATTTTTCAGTATAATTATTCTTAGACCACTTATTGTATGTCTTAGATAATATACTTTTCAAAGTTTTATCTTCAGAAATAGATATAGTTATATACTTGCTTAAATCAGAAAAATCATAGCCAACTACCAAATCCTTTTCTATAATCTCACGAGTTATAAAGCTCTTTAAGATAACTATACTATTTACACCCTTATTATTATCATTTAATAAAGCATTCTTTAAATCTGTATAATTATTATACTCAACATAATTAATACTATCATTATTTAAATAAGTAGATACTTCATCTTTATCATCCTTAACAATACCTATAGTTAAATTAGTAATATCACTTATGCTATTATACTTCTTATTATCTTTTGTTAATAAAATCATATTTGATTTTAATAGTGCAAGATCATTTGATGATATTTTGCTTTTTATAACAGTTTTATTTGCAGCTTCACTATTCTCATCCAATTTATATGGAACTACATTTATCTTAATACCATAAGTTTTTTCTAAATACTCAAAATAATCGTAAGCAACACCTTTACCTTCATAGGCAATAGCTGGAATTTCATTTAAAAGAGAAATATCAACTACATTATATTTATTGCTGTCTATCCATCTATTTTCTGTTAAAGTTAAAGAATAACTTTTGTCTTTACTTACAGATAAAAATATAACAGATCCTAATATAAGCACCAACAAAGAGATAACTATAATAACAACTTTTTTATTTAATTTTTTCATATAATCACCATACAAAACTTTCCTGTGATTTATGCTTGTAGCCTATAATTGGATAATCTTCACTGTCCTTAAGAGAAGATAAAACAAACACTTCTACATCATAAAACTCCAAATTTTTCTTATCTATATTCTTTATAATTTCATTACATTTACTTTTTACATCATCCACTTTTTGCTCTTCTTTTAAAGTAAAATGAATTCTAATAATTTTATTATTTATCTTCATACTAAATGATTCAACATCACCAATAGATTCCACTACTTCTTTTACTTTAGTTTTTTCTTCTTTACTTAGCTTATGAGAAGAAGCTCCATCTAATCTTTTACTACTATTAGTACCAGTTAAACTAATAACAACCATTATAAATAATACAGCTACTAACACAGCAACCCCTAGTATAATCATTTTTTTCTTATTTAATTTCTTCATAATACACCTCTTTTAAATATAAACAAGAAGATTATTTTTCTTCTTGTTCTAGTTTATTAAGTATGTCTTTTGTTACAACAATAACCTTCTCTTTTAATGATTTAGCTGCTTTTTCAAGAGCTGGTGTACCTTTTTCAATTGCATAATCTACTAAATCACTAGCTTTCTTTTGGATATCTTTAGATTTAGTTTTAACTATTTTTAAAGCCTTCTCTTTATCTAAATCTTGTAATTCCATCATTATCTCATCAGTCTTAGCTTCTACTGTTTTTTTAACCTCGTCAATATCGATATCCTTAGCTTTATTTAATAACTCATCAGCCTTTTTCTTTAAATCTTTTCTAGCCTCAGCACCTGTTTTTGGTGCGAAAAGCATACCTAATGATGCACCAAGTGCAGCTCCTAAAACAAACTTTCCTAATCCATTATTCTTCTTCATCGTTATCATCCTTTCTATTCTTACGTTTGAAGATTCTAAACAAACTAACTATTGAATTAATTATTTTATCGCTAATCCCAGATGCATAATCTGTAGTCTTATCAATAAGAGTAAATATACCATCTACCTTAGACATTTTAAGATTAACATCATCAATTAATCCATCAACTTTATTAAGAGTTCCAATTAATCTTATTCCTATAATAATACATATTATTACTAAAATAATTAGAACAATAAACAAAATAATTGGTAGTAAATCATTTAAATCAATAATCATCTTCTTCATCCCCTTTGTTATATAAAGTAGAATCAATAAAACCTAACAAATCATCTTCATCTTCATTTTTACTACTTTCTTTTTCTTCTTTTTTCTCTTCTTTTTTATTCTTTTTACTTAAAAGTTCATCCAGTTCTTTACCTATATCATCTGTTAGATCATCCAACAAATCATCACTAGAACTTGTATCTTCTTCCTTTATATTATCCTTAAACAAAATAGAATTTTGCCCAAATAAAGTATTTTCAAGTTCATCTTCCAAAGTACCATATGCTTTATTTCTAATTGCATCAATCGCATCTTTTTCTTCATCAACAACACTATCATTAGAATCACTTTTTGATACTATATCTTCTTTATGATAGTTCTTATCCAATACTCCATAAACAGGTGAAATAATTGGTGTTGGTTTAAATTTTACTTCTTCCTTTTTCTCTTCCTTTATTTCCCTATCTCTTTCTCTATATAAAGAAGGTCTATCATAAGTTTTAATTTCGTCCTTTATTTCCTTTTTTTCTTCTTTTTCTTCATAAGTTAAATCACTAAAAGCTGCATCATCAAAAAATACTGACTGTGGTGTTTCAACAGGCCTAAATCTCTCAATAATTTCATTCTCTATTTCTTCATTTTTATCTTTTACATTTGGAGATTTTATTGGTACATGTCTTACCTCTTGTTGTATTTTTTCAACCTTGACCTCATCCTCTACTTCCTCAGTAAACATATTTTTAACTTTATCAAAAAATCCCATAAACTCACCTTATCCTTCTTTTGTTTCTTTCTTAAGCTCAAAATTAGTAGATTGCTCTTTTGATTTATAATCATTGAATTTACCTGTTTTATTAGTAAAATAATCCTCATTAAGTATAAGTTCTATAATATCTTTATTATACTTTATAGTAGATAAAATATATGTAGAATTAAGTACTGTTTTATTTAATTTATCTTTAGGCACTAATGCCTCTATTTTTGCATAATTATACATAAATGTTAATTTATATTTGTTATTAGTCTCTTTTATTTGTAAATAACCATTATTAGTGAAACCATCAACTTTATTAAGTTTTCTAGAATAATATAAACTGTTATCTTCATTATAATCAACTTTTGAATTATAATAATAATCAATGGTATTTATATACAAATAATAATATACACCATCACAATATAAAATATCATTAAAATCATCACTATTTATATAAGTAACTCCACTGGGTAAATAATACTTATATCCTTGACCAACCTGATTATATAAAGTATTATTCTTTTTAAGAATTACATTAACCATACTATCTATATTTTTGGTATCTATTCTAACAACAGAACATCCACATAAAAGTAAAATTAGACAACTAATTATAAATAATTTTATACTCTTTTTATACAAACTAGTCACCTTCCTATTTTATTATAACAAATATTCTTTATTTTTTCTACACTATTAAACAATAAGGTGTAAAATAAATGTACATTACTTACTCACATCTATTTTATATATAGGCCCTAAAGCTTTGAACTTTCTTTCATACTCAGTTTCTACGTTATCAGTAGTATCTTCATCATGTAAATTAAGACATATATCATTTATTTTATACCCATTATCTACAAATGAACAAATTGAATACTCAAATAAATGCCTATTATCAGTTTTCATGATAATATGATTTACTCCCTTAAATATTGATTCATATCTTTTTAAAAATCTACTACTAGTAAGACGTCTGTTTGCATGTTTATTTTTAGGCCAAGGATCTGAAAAATTCAAATACAAAGTATCTATCTCTTTAGAAAATATATTATCAATATCAATTGCATCTGTACAGATAAACTTTAGATTAGAAATATCACCATCGATTTTTTCAAGAGCACGTACAAGCACGCTATCATACTTTTCTATACTAATAAAATTAATGTTTGGAAATTTTTGAGCCATTCCAATAATAAAATCTCCTTTACCCGTTCCTATCTCCAAATGAATAGGATTATTATTTGAAAATATATCTTTAAAATTACCTTTATAATTTAAATAATCATTAATAACCGATTTAGAAGCTTCTACTTTATCATGCGCACCTTTTACATTTCTAAGTCTCATTAAATCACCATGATTATTATAACACATTTTGTAAATATAATAAATATCTAAGCATATAATTTAGCATAAGGAGGAATATATGAAAAATAACAGAGCGTGCAACAACATGCCAATGTATCCACAAATGCAAATGCCGTATCCAGTACCTATGATGCCATATAACTACACTCAAACTGATACAATAGATTCAAGAATCAGTACCTTAGAACAACAAGTAAATAATCTAGAACAAAGAGTATCTAGATTAGAAAGTGGTAATACTACAAACAATTATAACAAATATAATGATTCCAATTATTATATGGTATAAAAAAGAGTTTATCTCTTTTTATTTTATATATGTATAATTTGTAAAAATTTATATCAATATAAAATGAAAGGAGATATTTATGAATATTGATATAAGAAAAAGTATTATAGATAATTTCAAAGGTAATAGTATTGAAGAAATTAATGAGGCTATTGAGGATTCTATAAAAGATAGTGATGAAGTAACCCTTCCTGGTATGGGAGTATTTTTTGAAATATTATGGACCAATTCAAACAAAAAAGATCAAGAAAAAATTATTAATGTAATAAAAAATAGTATTGATTAAATACTATTTTTCTTCTTTGATAACTTCTTTGTTTTTGTAAGTTCCGCAAGCTAAACATACTCTATGTGGTCTAACCTCTGCTCCACACTTTGGACATTTTGTAGTTGCATTTTCTGAAATTTTATAATGTGTTCTTCTTTTTCTTCCTCTAGTATTACTTACTTTTCTAAATGGTACTGCCATTTATCTCACCTCACTATCATCAATTAATTCCATAAGTCCACTAAGTGGGCTTTCTTTATTCTCATCGCCAGTTATAAATTCCCAACCATCGCCTTTTTTTACAATCTCACTCTCATCGATGTCATCACTTATAACATGCATTGGAATTTCCATTAATATATTTTCCCATATAATTGGAAAAATATCAATAGTATTTTGAAAATTTATCGAATTTTCTTCCAAATTTTCGGATAATTCATTTAATTCTCCGTCTATTTGTATATTAAATGGATAATCAACTTCCTTTAATGTAATCGCACATGGTAATACCATAATCCCATCTACATTAAGAGATAATTCTATATTATTCAAACTATTTTTATATATTTCTCCTTTTATTTTAACACCGTTCAATCTAATTATATCAGTACCTTTTAATTCTTCTTCACTGAAATTATATACTAAATCAACATTAATACTCTTATCAATATTATTATTTAATCTTACTATATCAAATTTCATATTCATCTTCCTAACTACTACATTATATATGTTTTTTATCTAAAGGTCAATACATAAATTAAAATAGCTGACTTTCGTCAACTATTTAATTAGTATATTTAAAACGTTTTAATTAACTATATTTAATATCTCCTCCTTTCTATTATAATTATAGTACTAAATTATGAATATTTTTTGTCGTTTTATTTAAAAAAATGTGAAAATAATGTATAATAAACTTGGTGATTTTATGAACGTTGGTATTATTTGTGAATACAACCCTCTTCATTTTGGACATTTATTACATATAAAAAAAATTAAAGAAATGTATCCTAATTGCAATATTATCCTTGTAATATCCGGATGGATTACTCAAAGAGGAGAATTAAGTTTAATAGATAAATATAAAAAATGCGAGATTGCACTTAATAGTGGCGCTGATTTGGTAATAGAAATACCTTTTAAATTTATGCAGAGTGCTGATTATTTCGCTAAAGGAGCAATTGGTATATTAAATAAATTAAAAGTTAATACAATAGTTTTTGGAAGCGAATCTAATAATATTGATAAACTATATTCTTTAGCACGTGCTCAAATAAATAATAATTTGGATATTAAAAAGTATTTAAGTAAAGGTGATAATTACCCTACCGCTTTAGCAAGAACTCTAAAAGAAAAAACTAATATACACGTTAATACACCTAATGATTTATTAGGAATAAGTTATATTAAAGAGATATTAAAGAATAATTACAATATTAAAATTAACACAATCAAAAGAGAAAGTAATTATAATTCAAAAATAATAGAAGGTAAAATAACTTCTTCTACCTCAATAAGAGAAGCTTTAAAGAACAATAAAGACATAAAAGATTATGTGCCTGATTACGAATATAAGTATTTAAAGAACTGCTTATTTATTGATGATTATTTTAACTATTTAAAATATAAGATAATCAGTTCTAATGATATTACAATCTATCAAGGAGTTGATAAAGTCCTTGAAAATAGAATACGTAAACAAATATTAAAATCAAACACATTAGATGAACTGATACAAAATATTAAAAGTAAAAACTATACTTATAATAGGATAAAAAGAACTTTAACGTTTATTTTGCTGTCTATAACCAAAGATGATTGTAATAATTATGATATTAATTATATTAAAGTATTAGGCTTTAATAATAAAGGAAAAAAGATACTAAATTGCATCAAAAAAGACATTGATATTCCAATTATAACTAAGTTTAATCCTAAATATGAATCCAAGAGTTTAGAAATAGTAAAAATTTTATCACTAAATGATAAAATTAAAGATAAAGATAAATTTATTCAACTAGAATATAAAACCAATATAATAAAAAAATAGATTTTAAAATCTATTTTTTATTTTCATAACACAATACTACGTTTTTTATAAATTCAGCAAGCGCAAATGTACCAATTCCATCTTTTGATGAACTTATAATAGACGCTTTTTTACCTACTTTTGCAGTATTGACATCACCATGTACTTTGTCATCAATTACTTCGTATCCCAAATCTATTACGATTGCATCATCTTTTACATCAGTTATTAAACCTTTTTTACCTACAGCTGATATAACTATATCGGCATCCAATAAATGCTTTTTTAAATCTTTGGTATTAGAATGACAAATAGTAACAGTAGCTCCTGAATTTAATAGAAGTGTAATTAAACTTCTTCCAAGTGCTCTTCCCTTGCCTACCAATACAACTTCTTTGCCACAAAGATCTATATTTTCTATATTAAACAGATCCATAATAGCTAAACTTGTACAAGAGATAATTGTTTTTCTACCACTTATTAATCTACCAAGATTTATATCAGTAAGTCCATCAACGTCTTTACTATTACTGATAGTATTTAATAATCTTTTTTCATTATATTTATCAAGTATAGGAAGTAATACCTGTATACCATGAACATAATCATCATTGTTTAATTCTTTTATTTTATTTATAATAGTTAATTCAGTAGTATCAGATTCAAATTTATAATGTCTATAATATATTCCAACTTCATTACATAATTCTTCTTGTAGTCTTGAATATATTTCGTTTAATTTATTATCACCAATTTCTATTACAGCAACAGAAGGTCTTATAATACAATTCTTTATACGTGCTTTAATATCAGTTTTAACACTTTCTAAAAACTCAGTTCCACTAATTATTCTAGCCATATCATCGCTCCCTTACATTTCAATTATAGCAAAATTATAAGATAGCTTGTCAAGGCTTATGAAAACAGTAATATAAACTTTACATTATAAGTGTAAAGAAAAAATGATTAATTTTAATCATTTTTAGCATCATTAACACCATTTGTAAAAGAATTTACTAATTCATTAAACTTAAGTAAATTATTAGCCAATTCATTTTTATCTGCTTCATATTGGATCTTATCAAGTGATAATTGACTTCTTTGTTCATCCAAAGAATCCTTTTGTTTCCTCAATATATCCTCTATATGACTTAATTCTTGCTTTCTTTCATCATAAGCAGATTCAATATTCTTCTTAGTTGCTTCTATTTTTTCCTTCTCTTCTTCTTTATATTTTTCAAATTCATTCTTTTCTTTTTCTAAATCAGCTTGTAAATTTTTAAGTACATTTAATCTATCTTCTATTTCTTGTTTTTTACCAGTTAATTTTTGTACAACCTCTTCCTTATATCTATCAACCTCAGCTATATTTTCTTGTTTAGATTTCTCTATTTCTGATTGCAATTTCTTTAATTCATTAAAGCGTAGATCTATTTTATCTTTCATCTCCGTATTTTTTCTAAAAATATCAGATGCTTCCTTAACATTAACATTAACCTTATCAAATAATCCATTAATATCAGTTGTATCTATCTCTGGTTCTTCATACTCAGTTAACTTACTTAATTCATCTACAGAAGTATCACTAAATGTAATATCTTTATTTATTTCTTCAATTGGTTGTTGCAAATCAGACTCATCAAATGTAGGCTTTTCTAATTCTAATGAATCAGAATGTTCTAAAGAATCATCTTTTTCATCATTAGATTCTGATAGATCTGGTTCAATTGGTTCTTCCATATCATTAGAATCTTCTATAACATCATGAATCACAGGTTCAAGTTCTTCCTTTTCTTCTTTAACCGAATTATCCTCTGAATTACCAACATCCTCTTTATCACTTGAACTATCTTCCTTGAAATTAAATGCAGGCTCTTCTACCTTATCAATACGTTTTCCAGTTTGTGGATCAAAATTAAATTCATTTGTATAAGCAAAGGGAGTCATATCCACATCATCATCTTCATCAACTAAACTAGTAATAGGTTGCTCAACATAAAATGGTTGTTCTTCCTTAGACTCCACTTTATCAGCAAGAGAATCATGTACTACCTCTTCTGATACACTAGTGTCAAATAAATCTGGATTATCATAATCACTTTCTCCTAAACCACTAATATCATCAAAATTAAAACTATCACTTGCTTTTTCATCATTTATATTAAATTCATTTTCATAATTACTCATATTTTTCAACTCCCTTATTCTTCACTATCAAACATTGGCTTAAAATTACTATTAAATTGTCCTAGCAATTCTTTAAAACGCGCTGCCTTTGCCTCTAAATTTTTATTCTCTAATTTAATTCTATCCATACTAACTGACTTATAAGCCTCGAATTGTGATTTTTCATTATTAAGTATTTCTTCAGCATTTTTAATTCTAGCAAGCTCAATACTTTTATACTTTTCAAATTGTTCTTTTTCATAGTTAAGCTTTTGATACCCAATATTTATTTCTTTTTTACACAACTCAATCTTTTCAGTTTCATTGTTTAAATTGTTCTTAAGCTCTTTTTCAGAATTCAACAACGCTTGTTTTTGATTCTCAACATATGTATCAATATCCCTTTGTTTTTTCTCGATCGCATTTTTTTGTACAATTACATATTGTTCAAACTCCAATTTTCTTTTTTCAAATTCAACTTTCTCAGTTTCTAATTTTTTATTTTCTTCAAGACTACTTTTTTTCTTGTTGTTTAAATTGGAAACAAACTTGTTTATATCCGCGATATCTGAACTTAAGCTGTCAAACATATCATCCAAATTTATAGTAGAATTATTCACGCTATTATCCATAACAATTCCCCTTTTATATTCTCTTACTATTAAAGTATATCATTAAAGAAGAAAAAAAACAATACGTTTTTTATATTTTCTTCGGGTCAAAATCTATATCTATAACCACTTTTGTATTGCTTTTTAACTTACTATTTAAAAACTTAATTTGATTATATACATCCATAATATTCTTATATTTTAATATTATCTGAATATAATATTTATTATTAATCTTTGGTAAAGCCGATAAAGTCGGCCCTAGTACTTGTACCGATTTAGTATTATTTATTAAAAATTCTTTTACTCGCATCGCTTCTTTATTAAGAACATCCAAATCCAAACCTATTAATTTTATTAAACATAAATTACAAAATGGTGGATATTTTAATTTTTTTCTTACATTTATTTCCTCGTCATAAAAGGAAATATAATCATTCATACTAGCAGTTTTAATACTATAATGTTCTGTATTGAAACATTGTATTATAACCTCTCCTTGTTTATCACTCCTACCACTTCTTCCTGATACTTGATTTATCAAATCAAAAGTTCTCTCACCGCTTCTAAAATCAGGTATATTTAAAGATGAATCAGCGTTTATAATTCCAACAAGCGTAACAAGCGGAAAGTCAAGTCCTTTGGATATCATTTGAGTACCAATTAGAATGTCATATTCATGATTTTTAAAATCAGTTAATATACGTTCATGACTTCCCTTTCTACTAGTGGTATCAACATCCATTCTAACACTTTTACAATCAAATAATTTATTGACTTCTTCTTCTAATTTTTCAGTACCTAAT
Source organism: uncultured Bacilli bacterium (assembly GCA_934130235.1). GTDB lineage: Bacteria > Bacillota_I > Bacilli_A > RF39 > UBA660 > UMGS1613. The sequence continues at coordinate 6,436 of CAKOXU010000015.1, read as the reverse complement.
CCATAGTTAATTAAACTATCACTCTTACAAGAAGGACAAACTTTTGGTTTATAGGTTGTATAATTACAATAATGACAATTAAGTTTATTATATCTTTTATGATATGTTAAAGGAATATCACAATTAGGACATTTTATAACATCTCCACACTCTTTGCATGTGATTGTAGTAGAATAACCCCTTCTATTTAAAAATAAAATTATTTGTTCATGCTTATCTAATCTATCATTAATCTTATCTATTAATAAAGAAGAAAATATACTATTTCCTTTCTTATACTCCTTTTTCATATCTATTACTTTAGTTATAGGCATATTATTATTAACTCTATGTTTAAGTTCTAATAAAGTATAAATATTTAATTTAGCTCTAGTATAACTTTCAACCGTAGGCGTAGCGGACGCAAATAGTACTGGACAATTATGATACTTAGCGCGTTTTATAGCTATATCAATCGCGCTATACTTTGGATTAGATTCTTGTTTATAAGTATCTGAATGTTCCTCATCTACTACTATAAAGCCAATATTAGTAAGTGGTGAAAATACTGCACTTCTCGCACCTATAACTATATTAACTTCATTATTCATAATACGTCTATATTCATCATATTTCTCTCCGTTAGAAAGTCCACTATGAAGAATTGCTATTGAGTTTTTAAATCTTTTCTTAAACAAATTAACCATCTGAGGTGTTAAACTTATTTCCGGTACTAAAACTATAACTTGCTTATTTTGAAGTAATACATTTTCTATAATATTCATATATACTTCTGTCTTACCACTTCCCGTAACACCGTGTAATAAATACGGCTTAAAGTGATTAAGATTATCTACTACTTCTTTTACAACAGACTTCTGATCTTTATTAAGTTCTATTCTTGTATCATTTTCATCAGTATTATTATTTAATCTATAAACTTCTTTTTTTATTTCAACAACAACTTTATTTTTAATTAACGTATTTACACTGGAAGTTGAAATCTTTAATAAAACTTTTTTTAAAATATCTTCTTTTTTTAATAATTCTAATATGTGCTCCTGATTCTTATTCTTAGGAATATAACTTTTATCAAGTAATTTTATATATACATCATATTTTTTATTAATAACAAAATTGTGATGAGCTTTCAAAGCGCTCGGTAGCATTGTTTGATAGGCACTTATGAGCGTACACAATGTTTTCTTTTGTATATATTTTCCTAGTTTTAACATTTCAGTATTTAATACCGGTTTTTCATCAACACAATCTATTATACTTTTAACACTAAAACTATCCTCTAATGTATCAAATATATCTAAAACAAAACCCTCCAATTTTTGCTTTCCAAATGGTACCAAAACTCTTATTCCAATTTTTACTTTATGTGCAAATTCACTAGGTATACTATAAGTAAAAGTCTTATCCAATGCCTTTGCTTTCAATTCCACCAAAACACTTGCGTACACATTATCACCTATATATATTTTATCACAAAAAAGTATGAAAAAAGAATACTTTTTTTGTATTCTCTTAACAATTTATACCTTTTACTTTTAATTCCTCTTTTTCCTTTTTGTTATCATCATACCAATGTTTATTTGGATCCTTACCAATACTTCTTTTCTCTATCAACATCCATATTTGACTTGATATAAACAAACTAGAAAAAGTTCCTACAGAAAATCCAATTAACAAAGCTATATTAAAATCTATTACTTCATGAGATCCTAATATAATTAAAGATATGATAGGAATTATAGTAGTAAGAGTTGTATAAATACATCTAGATAAAGTTTGTCTTAAACTTGTATTTACAATATTCTCTAAATCTTCTTCCTTCTTTATTTTATCCTTATACATCTTAGACTTATTTTCTCTTATTCTATCGAATATCACAATTGTATTATTAATAGAATATCCAATTATTGACAAAATAGCAGCTATAAACATAACATTAACTTCTCTATTTAATAAATTGAATAATATAAACGTCATAACAGTATCATGAATAAGTGCGATAATAGCCGAAATACCATAACTAAACTTAAATCTTATAGAAACATAGATTATCATACCAATACATGCATATATTAAGGCCTTTACTGCATTTCTAGTTAAATCTTTTTTAACTTGATTTGAAATGGCTCCAACACTTGTAGTAGCACTGTATTTATCATTAAAATAATCCTCTGTTTCCTTAGTAGAATCATTGTCTAAAACTTCATCTATAGTTATATAATAAGTATCATTATCTATTTTTTCAATAGATTCCTCTGTATATTTTAATTTCTTTATATCACTTTTTAAATCCTTTAACTTAATTTCATCATTAGAATTAATAGTAATAGTAGATCCACCCTTAAAATCAATACCTAAGTTAATACCTCTTTTATAATTAAAAAATCCACCTAATAATACTATTAAAATTACAATTATAAATATAAGCTTCCTTGGTTTAACAAAATTAAAACTATTTAATTTTGAATTTTCCCTATATCCAATAAACGCCTTTAAATGATTCTCAAAAGCCTCACTGCGCGCTACTAAACTAAGTAAAAATTTACATAAGTATATCATTACTATAAATGTAGATACAATACTTATAATTAACATAGTAGCAAATCCCTTAACACTTGATTCACCAAATATAAATAATATAATAGCAGCAATCAAAGTAGTAACATTCGCATCTAAAATAGAAGTAAATGACTCTTTAGAGCCCTCATAATAAGCAGTTTTTAAACTAACTCCACGTTTTAACTCTTCCCTAATGCGTGTAAAAGTTAATACCGATGAATCTACTGCCATACCAATACCTATAACTAGTGCGGCAATACCTTGTAAAGTTAATCTACCACCTACTAAATTAAATATAACAAGTGTAAGTGCAGTATATGCAACAACACATATACTTGATACTAATCCAGAAAATCTATACAAGAAAGTCAATAATACTGCTATAGCTATTATTCCAACTACACCAGCTGTAAAAGTCTTATTTAATGAATTCTCACCAAATGAAGCTGATACAGTTTTCGAAGATATTTCAGTGAGTTTAGTAGGCATACTACCACTGTTTATTAAATCAACTAGTCCTTTAACCTCATCCTTTGTAAAATTACCTTCAATTATTACATCTGATGCAAATCCCTGTGTTACCCTAGCATATGATAAGCAATTAGAATCTTCTAAATCACCACATCTATGAGTATTACCATCTAAATCAATATAAGTATCATTACTTAATTTATATCCTTCATCGTAATCTAGCCATATGACTATATAATTATTATCCATCTTGGATACTTCTTTAGTCTTTTTATAAAAAGTATCATAATCGCTTACTGAAAGTGAAATATAATATCCTTTTTCAGCATCATAACTGTATGAGGCCTTACCACTATTTAATACATCACTATTCATAAGTAGATTGCCATCAGTATCTCTAAATGTTAAATTAGCTGTAGTAGAAATATTACGTCTAGCCTCTTCTATGTTAGTAATACCAGCCATAGTAACTCTAATATTATTTCCTTCAATACTGATTTCAGGCTCCGATACACCTAACGAATTAATACGCTTCTCAATAATACGATAAGTACTCGTTACCATATCATTTGTAACTTTAGTTCCATCAATACTATCTACTTCATATAATACCTCAAATCCACCCTGTAAATCTAAACCATAGTTTAATCTACTCACAGATAATACAAGACCTATTACAGATACCACAACAACAAACATAATGCATAATATACCTGTACTTAAATTTGTTTTTTTATTTTTCTTCTTTTGCACTTAAAACATCTCCTTCAAAACTATTTAAATTAGGTTTTATAACTTTTTTTCTTATTTCTTCTTTTACATACTCATCTAAAATATTATTATCTAAATTAAGTATATCATCAACCATCTGATACAAAAGCAAATTGTTAGCCTTAGTCCATTTAGTTAATTTTAAATAATTCCAAATATCATCTTTTTTAATATAATCTAAATCATTTCTCTTAAGTTCTAATACTTTTGCATTCAATGCAGGAGTTAATCTTTCATATAATTCTTTAACACTATTAAATTCAATATCCATATACCCTCCTATATTAATTATATCTTAAAATCAAATACTTCGAAACATTCTCAATTAATATTATACAATATTTAAGCCTTTAAAGTAAAGCATTTTTAATACCTTTTAGAATAAAATTATAATATGAAAAATAAAATAATAAAATTTACATTCATACTTACTATAGGTGGATTAATAACAAAATTATTAGGAATGATAATTAAAATAGTTTTAACGCGTACAATAGGCCAATACGCAATGGGAATATATTCTTTAATCCTACCTACATATCTTGTACTTGTAAATATAAGCATGTTTTCACTACCTAATACATTAAATATACTAATTTCTACAAATAAATACAATAACAAAAATTTAATAGCGACTTCTCTTTTAATATCACTAATTATAAATTCAATAATAATGATATTTATTATATTTGGGTATAAGTATATAGCGTTAAATCTTTTAAAAAGTGAATACACTGAATTAGGTATACTATCAATTGGATTTATTCTTCCATTTATAAGTATATCCAATATATTTAGAAGCTATATATTCGCTAAAGAAAAAATAAAACTTCATGTATTAACTAATATAATTGAAGATACAATTAAATTACTGCTATTTATATTTGTACTACCTAAAGTTATAAGCAAAGGAATAAATATAACAGTTGCTTTTATATTCTTAACAAATATAATATGTGAACTTTCAAGTATAATAATATTTCTTGTATTCATTCCTAAATTTAAAGCAACAAAAAAAGATATTATTCCAAATATCCATAACACAAAAGAAATTCTTAAAATATCATTGCCAGCTCTTGGTAGTAGATTAATATCAACCTTAGGATACTTTTTAGAACCAATAATACTTACTTTTGTACTGCTAAAAGTTGGATATACAACTGACTTTATAATAAATGAATATGGAATTATAAATGGATATGTACTGCAATTGGTACTACTACCTTCATTTTTTACACTAGCACTATCACAAGCCATAATACCAACAATATCTAAAGCGTTTGCAAACAAAAAATATAAATACGTAAAAAATAAAATTATACAGGCAATAATAATATCAATATTAATAGGTATTCCATTTACTATAATATTCATTTTATTTCCAAAACAACTTTTAAATATTCTATTTAAAACGACCAAAGGAGTAAAATATATTAAAGTTTTAGCGCCTATCGCTATACTACACTATATACAAGCAATTTTATCTACATCACTACAATCTATAAACAAATCCAAAACACTGATAAAAACAACATTCATAGGTACAATATTAAGATGTATAACATTATATTTATTCTCACTTTTAAAAATAGGATTATTCTCACTTGTGATCGCAACAAGTATTAATATATTATATACAACCTTATCTAATGCTAAACAATTATTTAAATATCTTGATTCTCTGATTCTGAATAAGCAATCAAATCACTTGACTTTTGATAATTAGATTCACTTATAGTTCCAATATAAACAACAGTAAAAACAGCAATAACAAATAATAAAATAGTATGTTTCTTTAAAAAATTCATAATATACCCTCTTTCTGTATTAATCATATCACGAACAATTGTACGTGTCAATACTTTATTTGTACAAATGTTTGACAAATGTAAACTAATGTGTTAAAATAAATGTAGATTAGGAGGGTTGTATGGAAAAAATAACCAATAGACAAAGAGATGTCTTAACATTTATTAAAACTTATATAGTATCTCATGGGTATCCACCTACTGTAAGAGAAATAGCAAAAGAATTAGGTCTATCTAGTCCCGCTACCGTACAAACACATATACAAGCACTTGCTGATAAAGGATATATAAAAAAAGGATCTCAGAAAAACAGAACAATAGAGTTAATGGTAGAAAATGAATTTTTACCTCAAAATGAAAATGTTGTGGAAGTACCCCTACTCGGAAAAATTACCGCAGGTAATCCAATAGATGCCATTCAAAATCCTGATGAATTCTTTTCACTACCTGCATACCTAATTCCAAAAGATAAAGAAGTATTTACACTACACGTTTCAGGCGAATCGATGATAAACGCAGGAATATTAGATGGTGATATAGTTATAGTTGAAAGAAAAAACACCGCAAGAAACGGTGATATAGTAGTAGCTATGACTGAAGATAATGAAGTTACATTAAAAACATATTATAAAGAAAAAGATCATATAAGATTACAACCAGAAAACGATAATATGGAACCATTTATATTTAATAATGTTTTTATACTTGGAAAAGCAATTGGATTATATAGAAAAATATAAAAGACACTTAAATAAAGTGATAAAATAAATGTAGACAGTATAAAAAGATACTGTTTACATTTTTTTATGTAATAATATTTATAAGGA
>CAKOXU010000014.1 GCA_934130235.1 uncultured Bacilli bacterium | reverse complement strand
AAACTTTCCAATGGAGATTCACATATGACAAAGGGAAGTGAATGGATGACTGCATCATTCTTATCACAATCAAAATATGGAAAATATGGAAATAGTTTATATACAGGAGTCAATAAAGAAGTATATCAAAATAAATCATCATCCTATATAACAGGCTCTTCAAACGGAACACCATCACAGGAAACAGCAAATACACAATGTAAATATAATACATTAACAGATAGAGGCTCAGGAACAGGCTCATGTGGAGGAGGAGCTTCAACAACAGGAAATATATATGGAATATATGATATGTCTGGTGGCGCCTGGGAATACCAAATGTCTAACTATAATAAGATGAGTGGATATACAGCAATATCATATACAGCAGAACAAGCTAAAACAATATTAGGAAGAAATAATAATGCTGCAGTAGGTATATGGAATTCAGGATTTAATGGACCGGTATATGGAAAAGGATTAAATGGGGAAAGTCTAAGTATAACAGATGGAAAATTATTTCCAGATTCAAAATATTATAAACTATATACAACAATAAATAAAACAACAGCATGTAATGGACCGTGTTATGGAATAACAGAAATAAGAGGATGGTATGGAGATTCTGATGGTTTTGTGTCCTCTGATAGTCCATGGCTGCTACTTGGTGGTTTTAGGTCTAATGATACGTACGCTGGTGTGTTCAACGTAAATTTCCACTTCGGTAATGCCAACGACAATGTATCGTTCCGTCTGGCTCTAACTTCTCAATAAAATGCAAGGATTACCTTATTGGTAATTCTTTTTAATAAAACATAATTGCTTTTATTGATAAAAATTATAAAATATAGTATAATTAAGTGTAATGCTTTGAAAGGAGTCTTAATATGATAGAAAGACTGATAAATATAGAAAAAAGATATAATGAATTAATGGAAGAATTAAGTAAACCAGAAGTATTAAGCGATATTAAAAAAGCTACTGAATTGAGTAAAGAGCAAGCACAATTAAAAGACAATTATGAAGCTTATCAAGAATATAAAAAGGTAATAGAAAATATTGATGCAGCTAAAGATATGATGAAAGATCCTAGTATGTCAGAGTTTGCTAAAACTGAATTAGAAGAAAATGAAAATAAAAAAGCTCAAATGGAAAAAGATTTTGAAATAATGTTGCTTCCTAAAGACCCAAATGATGGTAAGGATGTTATTGTTGAAATAAGAGGAGCAGCAGGTGGAGATGAAGCTAATATTTTTGCAGGTGATTTATATAGGATGTATACATATTATGCTGAATCTAAAGGATGGAAAGTCGAAGAAATCAATGCAGTCGAAGGTACTGCTGGAGGATATTCTCAAGTTGAATTTAAAATTAAAGGAGAAAATGTATATTCTCATTTAAAATATGAGTCAGGTTCACACAGGGTTCAAAGAATACCAACAACAGAATCGAATGGCAGAATTCAAACTTCTACAGCAACTGTTTTGGTTATGCCAGAAGTAGACGACATAGACGTTGAAATTAATGATAATGATTTAAGAATTGACACCTTTTGTGCATCAGGACATGGTGGTCAAGGTGTAAATACAACTCCTTCTGCAGTTCGTATAACACATTTACCAACTAATACAGTTGTTACTTGTCAAAATCAAAGAAGTCAAATCCAGAACAAAGCTGAAGCTATGGAAGTATTAAAAACTAGATTATATCAGATGGAGTTAGAGCGCCAGGAAAAGGAATTAGGTAGCGAAAGAAGAAATAAAATAGGTACTGGTGATAGATCAGAAAAGATTAGAACATATAATTATCCACAAAACAGAGTTACAGATCATAGGATAGGTTTTTCTACGATGCAGTTAGAACGTGTTATGGATGGAGAATTAGATGATATTATAAATGCTTTGATAACAGAAGATCAGGCTCGTAAATTAAGAGGAGAATAATGAAAATTATTCTTTTTTTGTGATATAATTAAATAGGTGATTAAATGAAAAATTCTGATTATATGAATTGTGTTTTACCTAATAAGCTTAGTGCGCTTGAAGAAGAAGATTGTTTTATTAATTTTAATAAAACAAACAGAGAAAAACTTATTAAGCACAATATAAGGCTTGTTATAGATAGATGTAATAAGCGCTTTTCTAATTCTGGGGATGATATAAATCTTTTAATATCCATTGGATTAGAAGGACTAATAAAAGCAGTTGACAGCTATAATATCAATAAAAATAATAAGTTTTCTACATATGCGACATGCTGTATCGATAATGAAATATTAATGTATTTTAGAAAAAAAACTAAAGAAGTTGATCCTATTTTAATTGAGCAATATGAAGAGGATGATGATTTAAAATGGTACGAAAAAATTGAGGATACCACTGTTTATAATATAGACGATAAAGAATTAGTAGAGGAAATACTATCTGTATTAGATATATTTAAAACTAGACAAAAAGAATTTGTTTTATTATATTTTGGATTTTATGATAAGCCATATACGTGTAAAGAGATAGGAGAAATGTATAATGTGACTAAGCAATATGTTAGTAGACAAATTCGTTATGTTATAAATACAACTAAAAGAATATTAAATGTTGAAGATGGAAAGATAATAAAAATAAAATGATTGTGTTATAATTGGTATGTGAGGTTTGTATGGAAGAAGAGATAAATTACTTAAAAAAATATTATAAGGGAAATATAAAAGAAGCTATAGAAAGACTTAAATCTGGTGAACCTGTTCAATATATAGTAGGTGATGTAGATTTTTATGGCAATATAATAAAGGTTGATAAAAGAGTTTTAATACCTAGAAGAGAAACTGAGGAATTAATAGAAAAAACATTAAAATATATTAATATGCCTATTAATAAAGCGGTTGATTTAGGAACTGGTAGTGGCTGCATAGCTATTACACTCAAAAAAAAATTACCTAAAGTAAGTATGGATGCAGTTGATATTAGTTCATCCGCTTTAGATTTAGCGCGTGAAAATGCTAAAACGAATAATGTAGACATTAAGTTCTATTTAGGTAATATGTTAGAGCCTTTACATGAAAAGTATGATTTAATAATAAGTAATCCTCCTTATATAGCTTATGATGAAGAAATTATGGATATAGTTAAGAATAATGAGCCTTTGAGTGCTCTATATGCTTCAAATGATGGATTATATTATTATGAAGAAATACTTAAGAATTGTAAATCGTATTTAAATGACAAATTTTTAATAGCTTTTGAAATAGGATATAATCAAGGAAAATCTTTAGTTAATCTTGCTAAAAAATATTTGTCTAATGTAAGTATAACAATAGAAAAAGATATGCAAGGATTTGATAGATTTTGTTTTATTAAGAAGGAGATGTAGTATGAACAAAAGAATGATTAAAAAAGAGTATTTGTGCTTAGAATGTGGCAATACAGGAAGAACTTATTTAGATCCAAAAAAGAATGTAAAAGAAGGAACTATTATAAATAGTTATTGTGGTTTTTGCGATAAAGATTCTAAAATAATATTATCTAATAATATTGACATTTATAAGGCAAAATTATCCTTAAAGACTAATAGAACAGAACTAGAAGATGAAATTTTAAATTTATTGGAAGAAAGAAAAGATTTTAATGGAAGAATTAGATAATTGGAAATATGAAAAAGAGTTATATAGTAAAAATATAACTTGTATAGGTGGATGTGATGAGGCTGGAAGGGGACCTCTTATAGGAAATGTAGTTGCTGCTTGTTGTGTTTTATCACCTGATTTTAATTTACCTGGTCTTACTGATTCTAAAAAGTTGAGTGAAAAGAAAAGAAATGAATATTTTGATTATATAACAAAACATGCAGTTGCTTATGCTATATGTGAAGTCTCTGCAGAGGAAATAGATAAAATTAATATTTATGAAGCGTCTCGTAAAGCTATGATGATGGCAATATCAGAGGTAAGAAAAAAAGTAAATTTACAGCATGTACTTACAGATGCTATGCCATTGCCATTTTTGGATATACCACATACACCTATAGTAAAAGGAGATTTAAAAAGTATTACTATAGCGGCCGCGAGTGTTCTTGCTAAAGTAACTCGTGATAGGGAGTTATATCTTCTTGATGAAAAATATCCTATGTACGGTTTTAAAAATCATAAAGGATATCCTACAAAAAAACACATAGAAGCTATTAATAGATATGGCCTTATTGATGGCTATAGAAAGACATATGGTCCTGTTAAGAAGGTGTTAAATGAAAATAAATAGACTTGTTTTAGGGCCTCTTGATACTAATTGCTATATTTTAATCGAGAATAATGAATGTATTATAATAGATCCTGCTGATGATTATGAATTAATAAAAAAATATATTAAAGATAAAAAATTAGTTGGGGTTATAATTACACATCATCATTTTGATCATGTAGGAGCTATTTCAAATTTTGATTGTGGTTTAATATATGATAAAAATAATTTAGAAGAAAAAAGTTATACTTTAGGTAATTTTACATTTGATATAATATATACACCTGGACATAAAGAAGACTGTATAACTATATATTTTAAAGAAGAACAAGTTATGTTTACAGGAGATTTTATATTTAAAGGTGCGATTGGTAGAACAGATTTACCGGGTGGTAATATGAATGAAATGAAAAATAGCCTAATAAAGATATCTAAATATGATAAAAATATAAAAGTGTATCCTGGACATGGAGATTATACTTATCTGAAAGATGAAATAAAATAATCTCTTTTTGTTTGCAATCAAATATAAAATGTGTTAAAATAATACTTATCGATTGAAAGAAGGCAAATTATGAAATTAGATAAAAAAGAATTAAATCTTAATATAAGAGTACAAAAAAATGACTTAGAGAAAAAACTTTTGGATTTAGAATTAAGAAATGAAGCTATAACAGCAAATGAAGTTGTTGAATATTTTTATAATATATCAAAAAGAGAAAATGCGATTGAGTCAAAAAAGACTAGCGTTTTGGAAGCTATATATAATGATCCTTATTTATTATATGGTATTAAGCTTGATATGGATATGAGTGAATCTTTAATGAATATGTTAAAATTAAGTTATGTAAATAAAGCTGCCAAAAATATAGAAGATTATAAAAATGATTTTATTTCTAATGAAAGATATAATTATATTAATGAAGTGTTGAATTATTGTTATTTTGAATATCCAAATGACTATAAGGAAAATGTTAAAAGAAATACACAATATATCAAAGTGTTAAAAAAGGAGATTAAATAATGAGTATAACAGATGATGTTTTAGTGCACGGATATGAAGTATGTCAAGAAAGTTTGATAATAGATTTATTAAAATTAAGAAGAAATGGTGAGGAGTTAACTTATGATGAGTTAAAAAAATACTTTATTGATGTTAAATTCAGAGAAGAATATCCTAAAAATAAAAAAGGAGAAGTACTAAGTGTATTATTTAATAATCCGTTTTTCTTATATGAAATAGATTTTTTACAGCAAGAGATTTATGATAAATTACCTTTGCTTATGTTACTTAGACACGATGCAATGACAGAAGAGCTTAGATTTGATTTAGAAGATGGAAATATAGATTTAGATGAGTATGCAACACAAATAAGGATTCTTAATTATTATTTCTTTTGTATAAATAGTACAGCACGTGATATGTATAAAAGTATTATGACTATAGATGGTCAAAGAAAAGCACTTAGTATGTAAAAATATGTTTTCAATTAATGATAATTGTGATATAATAAATTAGTAAAGCTAAGATGAAAGAGTAGTAATAAGTCTAAAGTTTAAATAGAGAGTTAGTGGTTGGTGTAAACTAATAAACTATTCTTATGAATTCACTTTCTAGTGTTATTAATAGTAAACGTTCTGATGCGTTAAATCAGTTGAGTGTATAATATCTATTATAAAGTAGGGTGGTACCGCGATTATTCGTCCCTATATATAATAGATTTTTTTTATAAGGAGGAATGAAGTATATGGATAATATAGAAAATTTATGTAAAGAGATTGAAAGTAAGATTAATAATGTATCTAATATAAAAGATTTAAATAATTTGAAAGTAGAATATTTAGGGAAGAAGGGAATCATTACTGAACTACAATCAGGTATAAAAGATGCGGTTGATAAAAAAGAATATGGTATGAAAATTAATATTCTTAGATCTACTTTTAATGATAATTATGAGAATAGGTTGAAAGAATTACAAGAAGAAGAGATAAATAAAAGATTAGAAAGTGAAAGAATAGATATAACTTTACCAGCTACAACTATTAAAACTGGAGCTCCTAATATATTAGAAAAATTAATAGAAGATGTAGAAGAAGTATTTATGTCAATGGGATATGATGTGGTTGATGGGCCAGAAATAGAAGAAGATAAATATAATTTTGAACTTTTAAATATACCTAAAGGCCATCCTGCTAGAGATGCGCAAGATACTTTTTATATAGAAGATGAATCTATACTTTTACGTAGTCAAACATCTCCAGTACAAGCTCGTACTATGCTAAATGCTGGAGGGGATAAACCTGTTAGAATGATTTGTCCAGGAAAAACATATAGAAGGGATGCAGATGATGCGACTCATTCACATCAATTTATGCAGATAGAGGGATTGTTGGTTGATAAAAATATAAGTTTATCAGATTTAAAAGGAACTTTTGACGTTGCTGTAAAAAAGTTGTTTGGGCCAGATATTAAAACTCGTTTTAGACCTAGTTATTATCAGTTTACAGAACCATCTGTAGAAACAGATATTACTTGTTTTAAATGTAAGGGAACAGGATGTCCTTTGTGTAAAAATACTGGTTGGATAACGGTTAGCGGTGCAGGTATGGTACATCCGAATGTGCTAAAAAATTGTGGATATGATCCAAGCATTTGGACTGGTTTTGCATTCGGTTTTGGTGCTGAAAGACTTGCTATGTTAAAATACGGTATAAATGATATTAGAACGTTCTATCAAACTGATTTAAGACAGTTAGGACTTTTTGATAGAAAGGAGAATGAATAGTGATATCTTTAGAATGGGTAATGGATTATATAGATATAAAAGATGAAGATTTAAAAGAACTTGCTGTAAAGATTACAAAAGCAGGAATAAATGTAGAAAAAGTTATAACAAATCATATCGATAATATAGTAATAGGTAAAGTAATTGAATGTATAGATCATCCTGATTCAGACCATCTTCATGTATGTAAAGTAGATGTAGGGGAAATTGTTCAAATTGTTTGCGGTGCTCCAAATGTAAAAGAAGGTATTAAAGTTATAGTAGCTTTACCAGGTGCTAAATTGCCAGCTGGAGATTCTACTTTTGAAATTAAAAAAGGCAAAATAAGAGGCGTTGAATCTAACGGTATGATTTGTGCTTTATTTGAGTTAGGAGTAGAAGAAAAAACTGATGAAAACTATAAAAAGGGTATTGAAATTATAGACACACAATTACCCGTAGGAACTGATGCTAATGAATACTTAAATACTAATGATACTTTGTATGAGTTAGATATACATAAGCATAGAAATAATGATTGTTATTATCACATAGGTTTTGCATATGAGATAGCAAGTATACTAAATAAAAAGGTACATCTTCCAAGTCTTGACTATAAGGAAGATAAAGAATCAATTAAAAATATAATTAATTTAAAAGTTGAGACGGATAAATGCCCTTATTATTCATGTAAAATAGTAAAAGATGTTGAGATTAAAGAATCACCTGACTTTATTAAAAGAAGACTTATAAGTGCAGGTATGAGACCTATAAATAATGTAGTAGATATTTCCAACTATGTTATGTTAGAATATGGGCAACCGCTTCATTTCTTTGATCTAGATAAGTTAGGAACAAATATTTTAGTTCGTCAAGCAAGTGATAATGAAGCCATAAAAACTCTTGATGGTGTAGATAGAATTCTTAGTAAGGATGATATAGTTATTACTGATGGAGTTAAACCTGTCTGTGTAGCAGGTGTAATGGGCGGTGAGAATACTGATGTAGATTCAAGTACAAAAAATATCTTAATAGAATCTGCAATTTTTAATCCAGTATCAATAAGATACACTGCTTCTAAACTTAATTTAAAAAGTGAAGCCTCTATTAGATATGGTAAGGGATTAAATTATGAGTACACTAAAGATGCTCTTGATAGAGCTTGTCATTTATTAAGTAAGTATGCTAAAGCTACTGTTTTAAGTGATAGTGTTGTTTATGATAATGTTGATAAAACAGATAAAATTGTTAAATTTAAAGTAGAAGAAGTATCAAATTTATTGGGTCTTACTTTAACTAAAAAAGATGTTGAAACAGAGTTAAATAGATTAGATTTTCCATATACATTAGATGAATCTACTTTCACTGTAAATATTCCTAAAAGAAGACTTGATATAGAATGTAATGTTAATGATATAGCAGAAGAAATAGGCAGACTTTATGGATATCAAAATCTAGAAAGTACTCTTCCTACTGTAAAAACAAGACGTGGTCAGTATATTGGCGATGTTAAAATAAGAAAAGAAATATCTAAACGTTTAAGATCTTTAGGACTAAATGAGGTTAAAACATATACACTTACGTCACCAACTATGGCAAGTAGATTTAAATATGATAATAAAGAAGCAGTTGTATTACCTAATCCTATGAGTATAGATAAGAGCGTTATCAGGACAAGTATACTACCATCACTTATTAATGTGTATGAATATAATAAAGCACGTAATGTAGAAAACATAAATATTTATGAGATTTCTAAAACATATGATATTAATTATAATGAAGAATCTAAAGTAGCTATACTTATGAATGGTAATTATATTACCAATACTTGGAAAGGTAATATAAAGGTTGATTTTTATATATTGAAAGGAATAGTTGAAAATTTATTAGATTATTTAGGATTTAAAAATAGATATGTTTTTAAAGTAAAAGAATTTGATGATATACATCCAGGTATAAGTGCTAGTATATTATTGGATAGAGAAGAAATAGGTATGTTAGGTAGGGTTCACCCAAACTATATAAGTGATGATGTATATGTATGTGAATTATCTATGACTAAATTATATAATAAGCATATTAAGGCTATAAAGTATAAGGAAACTTCAAAGTATCCGGCTATAGAAAAAGATGTTGCTTTTATAGTTGATAAGAATGTATTAAGTGATACTATAAAGGAAGAAATTAAAAGATCTGGTGGAAGACTGTTAACTGATATAACAGTATTTGATGTATATCAAGGGGATAAGGTATCAAGTAATGAAAAATCAATTGCTTATAAACTTAAGTTTGAAGATCCTACTAGAACATTAACTGATGATGAGGTTATGGAACAATTTAATAAAATAATTGAGCAAGTAACAAACAAATTGGATGCTAAAATAAGAAATGGAGAGTAATCTCCTTTTTTTCTACATATTTTTTAATTAATATGATTTATACTTATATAGGTGATTCTATGTATTATTTCTTTAATATAAAAGATAATTATTTTAAAAATAATGAATCATATTTATATGAATTGTTATATAAATTAAAGAATATGAAACCAAATAATTATAATTATGGAATAACTCTTTATTATAATATTTGTACATTATTTGATACAAAGGCACTTAAATATTATATAAGAAAAAAGACTAATTTTAAGGAATATAATAATAAATTTTATCTAGATAAATATAATTATATAGAAATAAGAAAAAGTTGCTGTGTAGCAAATAATGACAAGTATTTAAAAGAAATATTATGTATACTATATATTTATAATAATAATATTTTTGTGTGTAATTTTAATAATAATGAGTATTTTTGGATTAAAGATAAATTTAAATAATGCTTGAATAATTATATTTTATATAGTAAAATATATATGGAAGGTGATAATATGGATATCGTATATATATTAATAGGATTAGTAATTGGTGCTGTATTAGGTTTTTTAATAGCAAAAAAATACATGCAAAAATATTTAAAGAAGAATCCACCAATTAATGAACAAATGATTAAAGCTATGATGACACAGATGGGTAGAACTCCATCTCAGAAACAAGTTAATCAAATGATGAAATCTATGAATAAATATATGTAAATAACTCATAATTTTTTGAGTTTTTTAATTTGACAATACTTGCTTTATGTGTTATTATATAGCATGTATTTTGAAATTGTTTGTGAAGAAAGAGGGATTTTATGAGCGAAGAGTTAAGAAATGAATTAGAAAATGAGTCTATGACGACTTACGGTACAGAAGAGGAAGTTAATAGTCGTGGAAAACTTTTAGTTAATAAAAAGAGAAAAGAAGAAAGAAAACAAAAATTAAGTAAAAAAGCAAAAGGTGGTATTGCTTTAGGCTTAGCCGTTGTGATAGGTGGATTAAGTATAGCTGCAGCCCATTTTGGTAGAAAAAAGAATAAGGAAATCGCATCTAACCAACCAGAACCAATTGTTGATACTACAAAGCAAAAACTTAATATTAACGAAGATAAAGTAAGTGTTGATGATTTAGGATATAGCGTTGACTTTACTGAAACAGAAGAAGATAAAGTATCTTTATTAAGAGTTGTTAATGGTAATGTAAATGTAAGTGATGTTGTAAGAGGTAAAGATGGCGTTTTATATGCATCACAATCTGATAGAGATAAAGCATCAAGTGTTGGAAGTACAACAACAACTACTCCTACTGTTAAAGATGGTGGATATGTAGTAAAGGATGAGACAGGTAAAGTAATCGGTTCAGGAAGTTCTAAAAATGAAATTCCTGATGGATATCATAAAGATCCAACAGGTAGAATAATTGCCGATGGATATCATGTAGATGCAGACGGAAATGTTGTTCCAGATAATTATACAGAAGACAATGTAAGAGATATTGGTACTGTAGTAGATGAAACAGAAGAAAAATTTGACGAAGAGGTTATAATAGACAAAAAGTATACTGAAAGTGAGACTAAGGATGTTGTAGAATCAGATACTAAAACTGACACAGAAGAGAAAACAGAGGAAAAAACAGAAGAGAAGACAGAAGAAAAAACTGAAGAAAAAACTGAAGAAAAAACTGAGGAAACAATAGAAAAAGATGAGACTGGATCATTAGGAACTGTTAATCCAGATGGAACTTTTACTGATTTATACGGTCAAACTTGGTTAACTAAAGAAGATTATATCAATTTTATGTCTGATTATACATTAGATATAAATGTTACACCAGAAGGATATCTTTACGTTGATAATACGGTTAAGGAAAAGACAAGATAATTGTCTTTTTTTATATTTAATGCAATACAAGAAATATGAACTATGGCATATTAGATATGTTGGTAAAGATGTAGTTTAAAAATTATGCAAAACAATACTATGCTTAAAGAATATTTAGGCATAAATTAGTGTGAAAGATAAGGTTTTTCTTATCTTTTTTTATCAGTTATGTTATAATTGTATTAGGTGATTTGATGAAGATGGATGATGTAGATTTAAATCGTATTACTCCTATGATGAGACATTACATAAGTGTAAAACATGAAAACCCGGATTGTATTATTTTTTATAGATTAGGAGATTTTTATGAAGTTTTCTTTGAAGATGCCATACTTGTATCGCGTGAACTTGAAATAACTCTTACTGGAAGAAGTGCAGGTTTAGATGAACGTGTACCTATGTGTGGTGTACCACATCATGCGGTATCAATTTATATAGATAAATTAGTAGAAAAAGGATACAAAGTAGGAATAGTAGAACAATTGGAGGATCCTAAGAATGCTAAAGGAATAGTAGAACGTGGATTAATAGATATTATAAGTAAAGGTACTATTATGTCTGGCGAGGCATTAAAAGATAATGAATCTAATTATATAGGCGCAGTTAAAGATTTTAATCATGCATATGTATTGGTATATACTGATATAACAACTGGTTCTATTTATGGAACTATTATTAATCATAATTCTAATACATTAGTAAATAAAATAGTTTCACTTTCTTTGAAAGAAGTAGTTGTGGATTCAACACTAGATAAAAACATTACACATTTATTAAAAAATAATTATGGAATATCTATTTCATTAAGTGATAATACTGATATAATAGACGAATATAAGTACATATACAAGAAAATAACAGATCAAAGAATAATAGATACCTTAAATTATTTATTAACATATATAAATAAAACAAAAATGACTAGTTTATCTCATTTAAAAGAAATAGAAATAAAAGAAAGTAATAGTTATTTAAAGATGGATATTCATACAAAAAGAAATCTAGAATTAACAGAAACATTGAGATTAAAAACAAGACAGTATTCATTACTATGGTTACTAGATAAGACAAGAACTGCTATGGGATCTAGGCTTTTAAGAGAATATATAGAAAATCCGATTCTTGATATAAAAGAATTAAATAAGAGATATGATATCATAGAAACACTATTAGAGGAGTTTATACTAAAAGAAGATTTAAGAAATTTATTATATAATGTATATGATTTAGAGAGATTATCAGGTAGAATAGCTTTTGGAAATGCTAATGCAAGAGATTTACTTCAATTAAAATCTTCTTTACAAGTTTTGCCAGATATTAATAATATTTTAAAGAGTATAAAATATGAAGATACTTTAGAAGATTTAAGTGATTTATATAATTTATTAAATAATTCAATAAATGAAAATCCTCCAATAAGTTTAAAAGAAGGATATTTAATTAAAGATGGCTATAATAGTGAACTTGATGAATTAAAAAGTATAAGGGCAAATGGTAAAGATTTTATCGCAAAATTCGAAAATGAGGAAAGAGAGAAAACGGGTATACGTACTCTAAAAGTAGGATATAATAAAGTATTCGGTTATTATATAGAAGTTTCTAAAGGAATGACTAATTTAGTTAAAGATGAATATGGATATGAAAGAAAACAAACTTTGTCAAATTGTGAAAGATATATATCACCTATATTAAAAGAAAAAGAGGCTTTAATATTAAATGCTGAAGAGAAAATTGTTCAACTTGAATATGATATATTTGTATCTGTAAGAGATAAAGTAAAAGAGTATATATCAAAATTACAAAAAGTTGCTTTTATTATTAGTAAAATAGATGTATTACAATCATTTTCTACAGTAGTAGAAGAGAATAATTATATAAGACCTAAATTAGTAGAAGAAAGTATAATAGATATAAAGAAAAATAGGCATGCAGTAGTAGAAAAAGTAATAGATTCTAAATATGTAGAAAATGATATATATATGCCAAAAGATAAAAATATATTACTTATAACAGGACCTAATATGGCAGGTAAATCAACATATATGAGACAACTTGCTATTACAGTTATAATGGCTCAAATAGGTTGCTTTGTACCAGCAGAAGAGGCAACACTTCCTATATTTGATGCTATATATACACGTATAGGAGCATCTGATGACTTAGTATCAGGTGAATCTACATTTATGGTAGAAATGCATGAAGCAAATAATGCTATTAGTAATGCTACTAAAAATTCATTAATACTATTTGATGAATTAGGAAGAGGTACAGCTACTTTTGATGGTATGGCACTCGCACAATCAATAATCGAGTATATACATGATAATATAAAATGTAAAACAATGTTTTCTACACATTATCATGAATTAACAGATTTAGAGAATAATTTAAAATATTTAAAAAATGTACATGTATCCGCACATGAGGAAGATGGAAAAGTTACATTTTTACATAAAATAAAAGATGGATCTATAGATAAAAGTTATGGTATACATGTAGCAAAATTAGCTAATCTACCAAATAGTGTTATAAAAAGAGCAAGTGATATATTAAAAGTATATGAAAATAAAGAGAAAAAAAGAGACATAATAATACAAGAGTCATTACCATTAGAATTTGTTTCTAAAGAATCGCAAATAGAAAAAGAAATAAAACAATTAGATATACTTAATTTAACGCCTATGGATGCTTTAAACAAATTATATGAATTAAAAGAACAAATAGAAAAAGACAAATAAACCTTGTCTTTTTTTTATTTATATTATATAATTTATGTAGAATAGGAAGTGTATTATGAAGAAAAAAGGATTTACATTAATAGAACTTTTGGCAGTAATAGTAATACTAGCCATAATAGCTCTAATCGCAGTACCAATAGTACTACAAATAATAAATAGTTCAAAAAAGAGCTCATATGTAAGGAGTGCAGAATTATATGGAGATAATCTTCAAAATAGAGTAGCATCTAAAATAACAACAGATTCTAATTTTAATCCATCAAGTTGTACAGTAAATAATGATGGAACAGCTCTATGTGATGGTAAGACATTGGATATAGTTACAGATAAAACAAGTCCAAAGAGTGGAACTATTAAATTAGTTGATGGACAAATACAGAATGGATCAACACTAACATTTGATGATACTACATTAACATATAAAAATAATAAATGGGATATTAATAAAATCTTTAATAATTTAGTTGCTGGACATGAATTTAATTCTAAAATTAAAACCCTTGCAAATGGTTCATCTAAAACAAATACATCTCCTGATTCTGTTATAACTAGTATTACATTTTTAGCAAATGGTTTACTTCCTAGTGGATATACAAAAGAAACCTTATCGCAATTGTCAAGTGTTGATGTATCTAAAAAAGGAGATAAATCTATATTAGCTTATTGGGATGGATCAGGAAATATATATGTATATAGTGAAGATGGTATATCAGCAAATAGTGATTCAAGCCAATTGTTTTATTCCTTCAGCAGTATCACAACTTTAAACTTAACTAGTTTGGATACATCAAATGTGACAGATATGCATTCTATGTTTGCTTATTGTAGTAGCTTAACATCTTTAGATTTAAGTAATTTTGATACATTAAATGTAACAAATATGAGTGGTATGTTTCAGGATTGTAGCAGTTTGACAACATTAAATTTAAGTAATTTTGATACATCAAATGTAACAAATATGGCTTCAATGTTTTCTTTCTGTAGCAGCTTAACAACATTAAATTTAAGTAGTTTTAATACGTCAAATGTGACAGATATGAGTTTTATGTTTAGTACATGTAGCAGTTTAACAACATTGAATTTAAGTAGTTTTAACACATCAAATGTAACAAATATGCAACTTATGTTTAGTACATGTAGCAGTTTAACAACATTGAATTTAAGTAGTTTTAATACATCAAATGTGACAGATATGAGTAGTATGTTTCAGAATTGTAATAGTTTAGCAACATTAAATTTAAGTAGTTTTAATACATTAAATGTAACAAATATGAGTTTTATGTTTATTAGATGTAATAGTTTAACAACATTAAATTTAAGTAGTTTTAATACGTCAAATGTAGCAAATATGAGTTCTATGTTTTATGAATGTAGTAAATTAACTGAAATTAAAGTAAGTAGTAAATGGACTACTGCAAATGCTAATACTAACAGTATGTTTTATAAGTGTGGAACAAGCTCTGTTACAGTTGTATAATATATTGTTTAGTATTAGGAAGTGTAGTTTTGATAGATAAAGTATTGACTTTATCTTTTTGTTTGTGGTAAAATGTTTTAGTTTGGAGGATGATAATATGAAGAAGACTAAGATTATATGTAGTATAGGCCCTAGTAGTAGTAAATATGAAGTGTTTAAGGAAATGGTAGAAAATGGGATGAATGTAGCGCGTATTAATTTTTCTCATGCTACTGAAAATGAAATAAAGAATGTATTAAGTTTAGTAGAAAGGGCTAACAAGGAGTTAGGTAGTAATATAGCTGTATTATATGATACAAAGGGTCCTGATTTTAGAACTGGTAAGGTAGAAAATGATGAAATTAAGTTAAAAGAAGGAAAGACTATTAGAATTGTAAAAGAGGAAGTATTAGGTAATGAAGAAAGAATTACTGTAAATTATAAAGATGCTCTTGATATGATTAATGTTAATGATATTATATTATTAGAAGATGGTTTGATGAAACTATTAGTTGTTGATAAAGATTCTAAAGGATTGACTTGTAGTATAGTAGTAGGTGGTCTATTAGGTAATAAAAAAGGTGTTAATGTACCAGGAGTTAATTTAAATGTACCATTTATTAGTAAACAAGATGAATTGGATATCAGATATGCTTGTAAAAATGGTGGAGATTTTTTAGCGCTTTCTTTTGTTAGTGATAAGGAAGATATAATAAGAGTAAAAGAAATATTAAAAAGTGAAAATAGTAATATGCAAATTATTAGTAAGATTGAATCTAATACAGCAATTAAAAATATAGATGATATTATTGAAGAGTCTGATGGAATAATGGTAGCCCGTGGAGATTTAGGTGTAGAAGTACCAATGAAGGAATTACCAATATTACAAAAGAAGATTATTAAAAAATGTAGAGAAAAGGGAAAATTTGTTATAGTAGCAACTGAGATGTTAGCATCTATGTATAAAAATGCTCGTCCAACACGCGCTGAAGTTACAGATATAGCTAATGCAGTACTTGATGGAACAGATGCAGTTATGTTAAGTGGAGAAACTACAACAGGTAAGTATCCTATTGATGCTGTAAAGTATATGGCTGAAATTGCTTTAAATACAGAGGAGTATTTAAATTATGAGAAAATGATTAAGTTAACTGATGAGATAGATGTTACTGATACTATAGCTAGAAGTGTAGTAGATGTATCAAATATGCTTGATGTTAAAACAATTATAGCTGCTACTATAAGTGGTAATACAGCTATTAAAATCAGTAATTTAAAACCAAAAACAATCGTTGTAGCAGCATGTCCTACAGAAAAGGTAGCTCATTCTTTAGCGCTTAGATTTGGTGTTTATCCTGTTTTAGTGCCTGTTTATGAATCAACAGATGAATTAATTAATCATTCTATAGAGGCATCAAAAAAGATAATTAATTACAATAAAGATGACTTAGTTGTTATAACAGGAGGATTTCCAAATAATGTACCTATAAAAACTACTAATTTCTTAAAAGTTGAAAGAATGTAATACATTCTTTTTTCATATAATAAAGTATGAATAAATATATAACAAAAATTCTCATAACTATTATTATTACTTTAGTTATACTTATACTTATGAAATCAAATTCCGGTTTTAAAAACTCTTTTTATGAAAAAGTATATAATACTTCTTTTTCGTTTGCTAAAGTTAATAAACTTTATGAAAAATATGTAGGAAGTTTTCCAGTACTTGATAAGTATAATGAAGCACAACCTGTATTTAAAGAAACTTTAACTTATAAAAATAAAAGTAAGTATAAAGATGGAGTTAAACTAGAAGTAGAATCCAATTACTTAGTTCCCATTAGTGAGAGCGGAGTAGTTGTTTTTGTAGGTGAGAAGGATGGCTATGGAAAAAGTGTTATAATACAGAGAATAGACGGTATAGATGAATTATATGGTAATATAGATACCGTTAATGTGGAATTATATGATTATGTAAAAAAAGGTACTTTACTAGGTAATTGTAATGATTATTTATATTTAGTTTATAAAAAAGATGGAAAAGTATTGAATTATGAAGAAGTTTTTAAATAAAATTAAAATACATCCACTGTTTATAATCACTATTTTTGTATTTGTCCTTATAGGTAAGTTTAAACTTATCTTTTATTACACACTTTTACTTATAATTCATGAAATAGGTCATATATTAACATCTTTATTATTTAATTGGAATATGAAAGAAATAATGTTATTACCGTTTGGTGGATTAATAAAGTTTAATGAAAAGCTAAATAAACCTTTGATAGAAGAACTACTTATAAGTATCTCAGGTATTATAATTCAATATATATTTTATTTATTTACGTGTAATTTAATTAATTATGAATATTATCCTTTTATAAATTATTTTATTATTATTTTTAATTTAATGCCTATATATCCTTTAGATGGATCTAAAATATTAAATGTTGTATTTAACTATAAAGGTACTTTTTATAGATCATTGAGAATTACTATATTACTATCATATATATTAATAAATATTATTTTTATTATTACTTTTAATATTAATAAAATGTTAAGTTTAATTATATATTTTTTATTAATAGAAGTATATAAATTAGATAAAAATAAAGAGATAGTATTTGATAAGTTTTTACTTGAAAGATATTTATATGATATTTATTTTAAAAAGCGTAAAACTATTAATAATATAAAGGAAATGAAAAGGGATTATAAGCACATATTAAATATTAATAATAAATATATTACTGAAAGGGAATATTTAAAAAAAAGGTTTGACAAGTAAGAGATTTTATGATATTATTTTATACGTGTAGGGCCTCACTCTACAACCACACAGAAAAGGTTTTAAACGTAGTACCTTAATGGTGAGTCTTAGCAAATTATAAGGAGGTAATTATGAAAGCAGTAATTGAAACTGGTGGAAAACAATATTTAGTTGAAGAAGGAACTATCATTTATGTAGAAAAGTTAGACGCTAAAGAAAGTGATAAAATTACTTTTGATAAAGTGTTAATGGTAGATAATTCTATTGGTATGCCTTATGTTGAAGGTGCCACTGTTGTTGGTGAAGTTGTTAAAAGCGGTAAAGCAAAAAAGATTATAGTATTTAAATATAATCAAAAGAAAAATTATCGTAAAAAACAAGGACATCGTCAACCATATACTAAAGTAGAAATCAAAAAAATAGTGGTAAAATAATGATTAGAATTACTATTAGTGATAAGACTGATGAAATTACTATTATTGGTCATTCTGGATATGCAGAGGCAGGCTTTGATATAGTATGTGCATCAGTGTCTAGTATTTGTATAACTACAGTAAATGCTTTAATAAGTATAGATGAGGACTGTATTGAGTATACAGATAGAAAAGGTTTTTTAAAGATTAAAATTAAAAAACATGGTGAAGTGATAGACAAATTAATTGGTAATATGATTAATATGCTTATTGAACTTCAACAGCAATATAAAAAATATATAGAAATTAGATAAGGAGGATATTATGAAATTTATGAGATTAAATATCCAATTATTCGCACATAAAAAAGGACAAGGTTCTACAAAAAATGGTAGAGATTCTGAAGGACGTAGATTAGGAGCAAAAGCTGCTGATGGTGAATATGTATCTGGTGGTTCAATTCTTTATAGACAAAGAGGAACAAGAATATATCCAGGAGTTAATGTAGGAATTGGTTCTGATGATACTGTGTATGCTAAAATAAGCGGATATGTAAAATATGAACGTGTTGGTAAAGATAGAAAACAAGTAAGTGTTTATGAGAGTTTATAAAAACTCTTTTTTCTTTACAATAAAAAAAATATATGTTATTATAAATATGGTGATGGTATGAAAAATGCATTGATAGTAGCGGATGATTCTAGTATTATTAAAAATATAATAGAAAAGTCTATTGACAGTAACATAGTAGTTTTAAAAGCCAATAATGGTAAAGAGGCTATTGACTATATTATAGGTAATAGCGAATACAATATAATTGGACTATTACTAGATTTAAATATGCCTGAATATGATGGCTTTATGGTGCTGGATTATTTTAAAAAATATAATTTATTTTCTAGTATACCAGTATATATAATTTCAGGTGATGATTCTAAAGAAACTATAAATAGAGCATTTACATATAATATAGTAGACTTACTTTCTAAACCATTCTCTAAAGATAACATAAGTAATATAATACAAAGAATGTTAGACTTAAAAAGATAGAATAATCTATCTTTTTTCTTTTTTTATAAGTTTAGCATGTATTACAATTTTTTCCTTATCATTATGACAAGTAGAAAGTGTAAGTATTTTATCATTTTTGTTAATATTTACATTAAAATTATATAAGCTTCTTTTTATAAGCATATTACCAAAATTAATGAAATCGTCATCACTATTAAATACGGTTTGTAAATAATCACTAGTAGTAGGTATTTTATAAGCACTGAAAACCTGCCATAAAGTATTTTCATATTCTGTAGATAATTTAATTACATGATTATCTTTATTGTCAAACCAAGATTTTTTTATAACTTCTCTTAGAGAACCAAACATAGTTCTATCAGTTCTACCATGGGCATAAAGAATAGTATTCTTATCAAAGTCATCATAACTATTTCTATAGTCCATAAATACCCATCCTGCTTTATTATAGCTTTTATCTATGGAATGTGATAAATAATAATCATTGTCTTTAGCTTGAACAAAAGGATAATTAATATTACTACTATTTACTTGTATCCAGCCTATGATATCCTTATTTGTCTTCTTTAAATCAGTAAAATCAACATTAATTAATGACATCTTAATATAATTCCAATAGGGATTGTCCTTATCAACATCATTATCAATAATTTCAGTATTGTCATTATCCTTAACCTCTACAATATTTGTAGATTGCGAAATATCTTCAATATTTTTATTACTATTTGTCCTATCAATATTCCATTTTATAATATTAATCAAGGAAATAATAAGCACTATAAATAAAATAACAATAAAAATGAAAAGTATTATATTATTCCATCTAGGCTTTCTTTTTTTTCCATTATTATTTTTTAGTTTTTTATATTCACTACGTGTTAATGAAATTTTTTCATTATCCATAATATCACCATAACAATTATAACACATTATTTAAAAGATAAATAGTTAACTTGAATGTTTTAGTAAATATTTCATATTCTTTACTAGAGGTGTATAATGAAAAAAGTTTTATTTATATTTATTTCGTTTTTTTTAATTATTGGTGTAAAAGCAGAATCCGCATTAGCTCCTAATGCTAAAAGCTCAATAATGATAGAGGCTTCGACAGGTGAAATTATTTATTCAAATAATGAACACGAAAAATTAGCTCCCGCGTCAATGACAAAAATAATGAGTTTGCTTTTAATAATGGAGTCAATAGACAATAATATAATTAACTTAGATGATAAAATTACCATTAGTGAAAATGCATCGAGTATGGGTGGATCACAGATACTATTAGAGACTGGAGAAGAAATGATTGTTGACGACTTACTTAAGGGAATAACTATCGCATCAGGTAACGATGCAGTAGTAGCGCTTGCTGAAGCTATAGCTGGAACTGAAGAAAATTTTGTTTCAATGATGAACGCTAAAGTAAAAGAATTAGGTTTAAAAGATACTAATTTTAAAAATTGTCATGGTCTTGACACTGAAGGGCATTACTCTAGTGCTTATGATATGGCAATGATCTCAAAAGAATTAGTAAAGCATCAAAAAATATTGGATTATTCTAGTATATATGAAACATATTTAAGAGAAAATACGGATAAAAAAATATGGCTAGTAAATACAAATAAATTAGTAAGATTTAAAAAGGGTGTGGATGGACTTAAGACTGGATATACTGAAACAGCAGGATATTGTTTAACAGCTACAATGAAAAAAGATAATATGAGAATAATAGCCACCGTAATGGGTGAAAGTGATTCTAAGACAAGAAATAGTGAAGTATCTTCTATGCTAGATTATGCTTTCGCACAATATGAATTAAAAACTTTATTAACTAAGAATAAAGTGCTTAGAAAAATAAATTTAAGTAGTGCGAATGATTCTATAGAGGTTGTACCTAAAACAGATGTAAATGTATTAATAAAGAAATCCAATAAAAAC
>CAKOXU010000013.1 GCA_934130235.1 uncultured Bacilli bacterium | reverse complement strand
TAATGTAAATCCTTTTTTCTTCATTCCTAATACCTACTTTCTTACATTACCATCTTATCAAAAAAAAAAAAAAAAAACAAGTATTTTTTTACTAAAATAACTTGTTTTATTATAAGAAGAATTATTATTTAGCGCTTATATATTCCTCAATTCTCATAAGTTCATTATATTTACAAATTCTATCAGTTCTAGATAAAGAACCTGTCTTTATTTGACCTAAATCAAGTCCAACTGCTAGATGAACTATAGTAGTATCTTCTGTTTCACCACTTCTATGAGATATTATAGTATTGTATGAATTAGTGCATGCAAGTTTTATTGTATTTATAGTTTCAGTAATAGTTCCTATTTGATTTACTTTAATTAAAATAGCATTTGCTGAATTATTATCAATTCCCTGTTGCAAATACTTTACATTAGTAACAAATAAATCATCACCTACTATCTGTACTTTATCACCCAATTCTTTTGTAATTAGTTTTAAACCTTCCCAATCATTTTCATCTACGGGATCTTCTATAGAAACAATAGGATATTCATCTATTAAATTTTTATAATACTCTATTAATTCATATATATTTAATCTTTTATTCTCACCTTTCAAGATATATACTCCATCATCATAAAGCTCAGATGCAGCTACATCTATTGCTAAAGAAACATCAACTCCAGGAGTATATCCTGCTTTTTTAATGGCTTCTATTATAAGTTCAAATCCTTCTTTATTGCTATTTAGATCAGGAGCAAAACCACCTTCATCGCCTACTGATGTAGTTAATTTTTTTTCCTTAAGTACAGCTTTTAAAGCATGAAAAACCTCTGATCCTACTCTTACTCTTTCATGTACAGTATTCCTATTTGGAATAATCATAAACTCTTGAAAATCTAAATTATTATCAGCATGTACTCCTCCATTTAATATATTCATCATACAAACAGGTAAACTAATTCTCGTATTATATTTTTCACTTATATACTTAAATAACGGAATATGTTTACTATTTGCAGCAGCCTTAAGTACAGCCATACTTACACCTAAGCAAGCATTAGCACCCAACTTAGATTTATTAAAAGTACCATCTAATTCAATTAAAGTATTATCAATTAATTCTTGATCATAAGCATCCATACCTATTATTACATTTCTAATAATACTATTTACATTATTAACCGCATGTCTTACACCTAAGCCATTATACCTATCGTCTTTATCCCTAAGTTCTATTGCCTCTCTACTTCCAGTAGAAGCACCACTTGGAACACTAGCTCTACCAGTAGAATTATCTTCCAATAATACATCAACTTCTATAGTAGGATTACCTCTAGAATCAAGAATCTCTCTTGCTAGCACGTTTTTTACTTTCATAGCTTCCACCTTTTCTTTCTTTATACTTAATTCCTTCATTATCAACTGTAACATAATAATCTACACTATAATTATTATTCTCAGACACACATAAACGTGTTATATTAGTACTTAAAACAAATTTAGAATCTTCAGTTTTATAAATATTAATATCAAAACATCTATATTCACCATTTATACTTAAAGAACCATTTGCATTTACTTTATAATCATCCTTTTTTAATGTCATCTCTACTATATTACATTTAGATACACCATCCTTTTTATATTTACTATTCAATATTTCAGGACAATTAACAACTAAATTTTCATAAAATTTACTTTCTTCCTCAGTCATATTAATATATGCTCTATTTACTTCACTAAGTATATCCATATTAACCTCCACAAACTGCGCCTAAATCTTCATAAAATAATTTAGCGCCATTTTTACTTAAAGAATTTCCTTTTCTATATGTTTTAGGAATATAATTATTTTTTATCATTTTACTTATATCTACATCTTTGTAATCTATTTTAATATTAATAATTAATTTATTATTCTTCACTTCACTATTGAACACATGGCTACCATATTCTTTAGATAAATTATAATAATATATTTTTCTATACTCTTTAAAATAATCTAATATAGAAGAATCATCTGACGTATACTCCTCTTTAATATTAATTAAAGATACTTTATCACCATTCAGTTTTATACTATAAATAATATTTGTTTTATAATCATTAATCATATTATTGGTGTAAGTACATACCATAGTGCTATTTCTACTACAAGCACAGCAAACAAAAATAATCAATAATATTATTATCTTCTTCATATGATTCACCACCTTTATTATAACATAAAAGCAATTATTCTTCAATAATTGCTTCTACTACCTTACCTTCCTTTTTTACCTTTTTAGATTGTTTTGGATAATTTTTTTTGTTTTTATTTACACTATAGTATATATAATCTATAAGTTCAACTATAGAATAAATAATAATTAATAAACCTAATACATTATCAAATAAATTAGAAATTATTAAAACGCCAATAACCATCATTATAAGAGCTGTTAAAATATATGTAAAAAATCCTATCTTATCAAACTTCTTAATATTAATAGCAAATACCACTCTATTTACAGCAGCAAACATACACCATAAGCCAAATATTAATCTTATAGTAAGAGAAAGTGCATCAGAAAATACTACTAATACAGTTCCAAAGCCTATTAATAATAGTGATATTGTTAATTCTAAATTACTATAATCACCTAATTTACCTTTCATGTATACATAAATTATACCTTTAATAAAGCCTATTACAATTAGTATTATACCCAATACATTAGATGCAATTGAAAGCAAATCACTATCATTTGTAAGAAGTATTATTCCAAACATTAAAAATAATAATGACCAAATTAAATTCTTACTTGAAATTTCCATATTAAAAATCATTCCTTTCCTTATTTATAAATGTCATAACAATTAATAATAATTCACCCATTATAATTAAATAAAATCCTATACCAAGCATATTAATTGAATTATCTTTTACTATATCTATTATTTCTCTAAGTATAAAAAACATAACCATACCTGCTGTAAAAAAAGACAATTTAACACATTTACCTATCGCAAAAAGCAAAATAGATAATATGGAGCAAGCAATAACTATATAAATTATATACTCATTATTCATTATTTTGTAAACATCCCACAAACTTGTATTTGTACCCTTATAACTTATAAACGGAACAAACATAGATACTATTATAAGAGCATTGGAAAGTGCTCCTAACATTTTCTTTACCATTTTATCATCTCTTTTCTAACTATATTATAATATAAAGAATAAAAAAAAACAAGATATCTTGTTTTTAATAATTATCTGCTTTTCTTTCAAAAAAGCTTTGTGGATGATTACAAACAGGACAAACCTCTGGTGCATATTTTCCAACTACTATATGTCCACAATTACGACAAATCCAAATAGTATCACCATCATTAGAAAAAACTAATTTGTCTTCAACATTCTTAAGTAATTTTAAATATCTTTCTTCGTGCGCTTTTTCTATTTTTCCAACACTTTCAAAAAGAAATGCTATATGATCAAAGCCTTCTTCTTTTGCAGTTTTAGCAAATTCATCATACATATCTGTCCATTCATAATTTTCGCCTTCTGCTGCAGCCGCTAAATTTTCAGCAGTAGACTTAATCTCTCCACCTTCTAATAATTTAAACCATATCTTAGCGTGTTCCTTTTCATTGTTAGCAGTTTCTTCAAAAATAGCAGCTATTTGCTCATAACCATCTTTTCTAGCCTTACTAGCAAAATAAGTATACTTATTTCTTGCTTGACTCTCACCTGCAAAAGCAGTCTTTAAATTTTCATATGTTTTACTATTCTTTAATTCCATACTATTCCCTTCCTTTACTTTCTATTTCTTTACTAATCATTGATATAAAATCATCTAAACTAATATTTATAGTTTTTTCACTTCCATGTTTTCTATAACTGATAGTATTACTATCAACTTCCTTTTGACCTATAATTATAGAATATGGTATTTTTTTAATAACCGATTCCCTTAATTTATATCCTAATTTTTCATCTCTAGAATCTATTTGAACTCTAAATTTTTCTTTCAACGTATTATAAACTTCATTAGCATACTCTAAATGATATTCACTATTTACAGGTATTACATTTAATTGAACCGGACTTAACCATAGTGGAAATAATCCTTTTGTCTCTTCAATTATAAAGGCTGTGAATCTATCAAATGTACCAAAAATAGCTCGATGAAGCACAACAGGAACCTTCTTTGAACCATCCTTGTCTATATATGAAAGTTCAAACCTTTTAGGTAATAAGAAATCTAATTGACAAGTTGAAAGTGTAACTTCAGGTCCAACTGCAGGTTTAACTTCAACATCTAACTTTGGCCCATAAAAAGCAGCTTCTCCCAATGCTTCTGTATATTCGCAACCAAACTCATTCAATACCTCTCTTAATTTACTCTCTGCTTCATTCCACATTTCGTCATCGTCATAATATTTCTCTTTATCTAAAGGATCTCTTAAAGACAATCTAAACTTATAATCCTTTATTCCAAAGTCCTTATATACATCTAAAATAAGTGAAACAACTTTTTTAAACTCATCACCTATCTGGTCAGGTCTTACAAATAAATGAGCATCATTTTGACACATACATCTTACTCGCTCTAAACCTTTTACAGCACCACTTGCTTCATATCTAAAATCAGTTGCAAATTCACCTATTCTTATAGGTAGATCCCTATATGAATGAAGTTCATTACCGTATACCAACATATGATGTGGGCAATTCATTGGTCTCAAAACAAACTCTTCATCATCTACTTTCATAGAAGGAAACATATTCTCTTTATAATGATCCCAATGTCCAGAAGTCTTATATAGATCAACAGTGCCTACACAAGGAGTATAGACATGTAAATATCCCATCTTTTGTTCTTTTTCATATATATAATTTTCTAATTGTTTTCTTATAATAGATCCATTTGGTAACCATAATGGCATTCCCTTACCTACTAAATCATGAGACATAAATATACTTAAATCTTTGCCTATTTTTCTATGATCCCTAAGTTTTTCCTCTTCTAAATATTCCAAATACTTATTCAAATCTTCCTCTGTCTCAAAGCAAATACCATATATTCTTTGAAGCATTTTATTATTAGAATCACCTTTCCAATAAGCACCTGATACTTTTAACAATTTGAAGTATTTCATCGACTTAGTAGTAGGCATATGTGGACCTCTACATAAATCTATGAAATCATCCTGCTTATATGCTGAAATTATTGTATCTGATGGATCCATTCTATTAATTAAATCAATTTTATATTCATCATTTTTAAACATATCTAATGCTTCTTCTTTAGATATTTCAATTCTTTTTATTAACTTATCAGACTTAGCAATTTTTTTCATTTCACGTTCAATTTTTGGTAAATCTTCCTCTGTTAATGATTCTTCTCCCAAATCTATATCATAATAAAAACCATTTTCTATTACCGGTCCTACCCAATATTTTGCATTTGGATATAAATGCTTAATAGCATGTGCGAGTAAGTGAGCACAACTATGATTTAAGACATTTAACTTTTCATCTTCTTTTATATTAATCATAATAATCATTTCCTTCCATACATAATTTTGCTTTTTCCATTTTGTATCGTTTTATTTTAGGATCTGTTTTTTCCTTAATAGTTTTACAAACTTTTTTTCTTTCTTTATACTCACCTATTTGTTTTAACTGATGCGCTAAAATTTTAAGTTCATATAATTTTGTATCTGGATTATACATAATATCCTGATATTTTCTTTTAATAGCATTTTCATAAACAATAATATATTCATCTATATGCTCATTTTCTTCTATATTTTTTTCTATTTCATTAATAGGTATTCTATAAGGAACATAACTTCCGTTGTAATCAGATACAATAGCTATTCTACCTGTTAAAACTAATGATGGATTATCAAGTACCTCATCATAACTAGCCCTTTCTAAAAAGCCAAATATTTCTTTCATATCATTATGAGTAAATTTACTCTTATAAATTCCTTCACCACTTATACCATAAAATACGCTTAAAAACTTTCTATAAGAAATAGAATTATCTCTATAAAAATTATACTCTTTCATGTAATCCTCCTGATAATAAATAAAAAACGCCCTTAAAAAAGGAGCGTTTGACGCGGTACCATCCTCACTAGTACTTAATTAAGATAACGGTTTCCCGGAGTATTTTTCAATATCTGCTCATAGGTAGTAATTATTAACCAATTTATTAGTTTACACCAGCCACTAACTCTCTTTAAAATTAAATTAATAATCGTGTCCTAATCTTTGCAATTAACTAATATTCTAACACATATTTTTGTGTTTGTTAATACTTTTTATTTATTTAAATATAAATTTGATAATTTTTCATATATACCTGGCTCAATCTTATTTAAACTATTGATAGTACAACTCAAAGATTTTTTATACTCACCTCGATTAAATAATTGTTCAGAATAAATTAAATTTTTATTTAAATCTTCATTACTACTTCTATATCTATTACCATATACTATAGCTAATTCTGCAAACATAGCATTCTTTAATAGTTCTTTAGTCTTAGTGTAAAGTTTTAAAACTAAATCTCTAGCAGTATCAACTCTAGTATTTAATACATCAATAGTAATAGGTGTTTTATCTAATTCCTTGATTATTTCCTTGATAGCTAAATTTGCTTCTTTAAGTTCAGTATAATAATAATCCGGAATAATCGGTAAATTATAATCCCTCATCTGATTTTTAGAATCCTTTAGAACCATTTTAATCTCTTCTAATTGTTGACGAGCTCTTACCTCATCATCATGCATATTACCTATTGTATCCAATATCTCGTCTAATCTAGATTCACTGTGTGAAAGTTCTAAAGACATACCTTCTACTTCATGAACTAACTTTGTGTAAGCAAAAGTATTATTGTATTCAGTATGATCCTTCAATACTTTATACTTTTCATTTATCTTATCAAGTTCTGCCTTAATTTCATTAAGTGTAGTAATATCATCTCTATTTAAATTGTATACATGTGTAATTTCTTCTAATTGATCAAAAATATCCTTTATTACCTCATTAATTTTTCCAAGCTTAATTTTAAAAGCTCTTAATTTATCTTCATAAGCTTTACGAGCAACCTTCTCTTTCTCGAAATCTTCAAACAATGAATCAAAATAATCAAGTAAAACCTTTAATTCAACCAAACTTTCATCCATATTTAATTCTTTTGTTTTTAAAGCAATTTCAGAAATTTTCTTATCAGCTTCATTAATGTTATATTCAACATTCAAATAATCAAGTGGATAACCAGTTCTAACCATTGACTCATAAGTTCTTTTAACATCAGTAATTCGTTTAGGAAGTACACTAGTTATCATAAGAACGATAGAAGGAACTTCTTCTATTACAACTTCCATATGATTTAATAGATTATCTATTATTTCTAAAATTTTATTTACTTCAGTGTATTCATTATTATCCATTATTGTTTCAAAATCTTCAAAACGTTTAGCTATTACTTCGAACTCTGTATTAACAACAGTAGCGTATTCACCAAATTCTTCTTTACTTGCAACAAATTTTTCATACAAAGTACGATAGCGAGCTCTATAACCTGTTATTATAGTTCTACTTCTCTCTTCACTAGAAGTTAATTCTTTAATTTCTCCCAATAAAAACTCACTATTGGTTCTAACTTTATACAACTCCATCTCTAATTTAGCTATCTTATACGTTGTACTCTTATAATCCATTTGTGAAAGAGAATACTCTGCTTCCATAATCATATCTGATAACTTAGGAATTTGAACATCACGAATTTGTTCTAAACGTTTAGTCCATTCATCATACAAAGCCTCTAATTTTTCATTATTTAAAAAAGACTCTACTTTAGCAAGTTCTGGTACAATTTGAGAAGTCGCTAATTTATTTTTTTCTACCTCTAACTGTTCTAATGTTTTTTTTATTTTTCTATTTTTTTTATTTTGAATAAAGTTTAAAACACCTATTATTAAGGCTACGCATATAATAAACAATGTAATCATAATAAGTGTCAAATTATCCATATCTATCACCTATTATAATTATAACACACATTTTTATATTTTTCGACATAATTTTTATTTTTATATAAAAAATCATAAAAACTCATATTTTACTTGACTTTTCATATAATTAATAATATAATTATAACTGCGTTGAAGCAATTTTTGATTTTTATAACGTGTTTATTCCACATAGGTTTATTAGTACCTAACTAGCTTATTAGTGAACATATTAAAATAAACACCCTATAATTAGGCAGAAATTCTTTTCGTAAAAGAAAGGAGAAATAATATGGCAAGATATACAAAATCAAATTATCGTGTAAGTCGTAGATTAGGATTTTCTATCTTAGAAAACGGTAAGGAATTAGCTCGTAAGCCTTATGCTCCAGGATCTAATAGTACAAAAAGACCTAAAAAGTTATCTAACTATGGTGTTCAATTACAAGAAAAACAAAAAGTTAGATTTATGTACGGTTTAAATGAAAAACAATTCAAAAAAACTTTTACAGATGCTGGAAAAATGAAAGGTGTACATGGTGAAAATTTATTTAAGCTTCTTGAAAGTAGATTAGACAATATCGTTTATCGTATTGGATTTGCTACTACAAGACGCGGAGCTAGACAATTAGTTAACCATGGACATATTACAGTTAATGGTAAAAAAGTTGATATTCCATCATACAGATGTAAACCTGGAGATGTAGTTGCAATCAAAGAGTCTGATAAAGATTTAGCTATCGTTAAATCTTCATTAGAAGCTATGCACAATAGAGTTGCATTTATCGATTATGATGCAAAAGATATGAAAGCTACTTATACCAGATATCCAGAGAGAACTGAATTAAATGGCGATATCAATGATTCATTAATAGTAGAATACTACAACAGATAGGATTAATTCCTATCTTTTTTTGTTCAACTAGACAAATCAGTGATTTTTTAGTATAATTGTATAGTCGAATTCTTAAAAAAGAAAGGAGGTTAATATGGCTTTTAGAAATAATAATATTAATGATACTAAAATATTTGCTTTAGGTGGACTTGGTGAAGTTGGTAAAAATATGTATTGCTTTATGACTGGTAATGAACTTATTATTACCGATTGCGGTATTTCATTTCCAGATGCTACACAATTAGGTATAGACTACATTATTCCTGATTTTACTTTTCTTAAGAAAAATGAAAAGAAAATTAAAGCACTTATCATTACACACGGACACGAAGATCATATTGGTGGTATTCCATTCTTGCTTCAAAGTGTGAATATACCAGCTATATATGCTGCCAACCAGGCTAAAGCACTTATTCAGAAAAAATTAGATGACAGAAACATTAATTATAAAAATTTATATTCATATGATGAAGCAACTAAAATTAAATTCAAAACTATGTCAGTAGAGTTTTATAGAACTACACACTCTATTCCCGATTCTTATGGTATAGTAATCCATACGCCTAATGGAACAATAGTCACTACAGGAGATTTTAAATTCGACTTAACTCCTATAGGACCTATGGCTGATATTCATAAAATGGCTGAATTGGGAAAAAAAGGCGTTACTTTACTTCTTAGTGATTCTACCAATGCATTAAACGAAGGATTCTCTAAAAGTGAATCAAATGTTGATGAAACTTTATCAAATATATTTTCTAACTATGATGGAAGAATAATAATTGCTACTTTTGCATCAAATATATATAGACTAAAACATATAGTTGATACATGTAAAAGAAACAATAGGAAAATAGCTATCTTTGGTAGAAGTATGGAAAATAACATTGAGATATCTCTAAATTGTGGATACATTAAGCACAAAGATTTATTTATAACTGCAGAAGAAGCAAATAGATTACCTTCAAATGAAGTATGCATATTATGTACTGGTTCTCAAGGAGAACCATTGGCTGCTCTTTCACGTATCGCAAATGGAACTCACAGACAAATAAAACTGCAGGATGACGACTTAGTTGTATTCTCATCAAGTGCGATTCCAGGTAATGCTCAAAGCATTTCTAAAACAATTAATAAACTATATTTACAAGGTGTTAAAGTATTTACTAATACTTCACTTTCTGATATCCATGCTTCCGGACATGGTAATCAAGAAGAATTAAAATTAAATTTAAGATTATTTAAGCCTAAATATTTTATGCCATTTCATGGTGAATATAGGATGCTAAGAAAACATACTGATTTAGCTGTACTATGCGATATTCCAAGAGAAAATACTTTTATTCTTGAAAATGGTGAAGTATTATCTCTATATAAAGGAAAAATAAGTCGTGATAAGTCTGTTCAAGCTGGAGACGTTTATGTAGATGGAAATCGTATTGGTGAAATTGGTACTGCCGTTATGAGAGAACGTAAATCTATGTCTAACGATGGTATAGTAATAGTCGTATCAAATATTGATACTTCTAAACATGAATTAGTTGGTAATCCAAATATAACTACTCGTGGATTCGTTCTTATAGGCGAAAATATAGATTTACTTAAAAGTATAGAAATGGAAGCTAAAAATATTGTAAATAACAAATTGTTAGGTGCATGTATATTTAGTGATATTAAAAGTGATATTATATCTGGTATTTCTGATTTTATTGAAGAAAAAACAGGTAGAAATCCTATTATTATACCAATAATAAATGACGTTAAAAAAGTTACTACTTCAAAATAGTAACTTTTTTTATTATTAACATTCCTAAAAGAATACACACTATACCAACAAATGTATAGTCAACTTCAGTAGCATATGTATTTGGAACTTCTACTATATCATATTCTTTTTTATCTTGATTAATACTCTCTTCTTTCAATCTTTTAGAAACTAAATTATAGACCAAATCATTAGTATCTTTTACATCTATATCAAAATCATCTATTTTAGACCAACTATCATATCCACAAGTATGACTTACAGTATGTTTACCATATACTAAATCTAACTCTATTTTACCATTAACAGTTTTATACTCTTTTCCATCTATTGTAAAACATGAATCATTATCAATATCTGTATCATTATACTTATTAATTATTGTACGTGCTTTTATAACTTTATTAGTCAAATTAAGTGTAAAAGACTTATTAACTCTCATATTAACATCATATATAGTTTTATCCAATTGATATCCTACACCAGGTTCTAACTCTTTAATTTTATAATATCCTGCATCCAAATCTTTTAATGTACCCTTATTGTCATCTCCAATTAATATAGTTCCAACTAATTCATTTTTATCATTATATACACCATATTTAGCACCTTTAATAAATGCATTTTTATAACTAATATTTTCACTATCTTTTTTATTAATAGTAATATCAACACCATATACATCAACATTTAAACTAACTTTAATTGGTTCTACCCTACCAGGCAGTATTAATGGTTGATGTCCATCATTTACATATACTTTAGACTCATTTGAAACATCTAATTTTTTAATTAAATTTACTTCATAATTACCTGATAAATTAGATTTTAATGATAATATTTTAGGATCAGTTATTTTTGCCTCTATCGAACTATCTATAGTAAAATCACTAAGAGTCCCATAGTCATCTACCAATGATGTATATAAACCTTTAGGTATAGATATAGTTTTCTTTGAAAATGTAGGTGTTTTGTAATAATTAGTTATAAGTGTCTCTATCTCATTTATTTCTTCTTTATACTTATCAATCTTACTACCATTAGATCCTTCAGTAAAATAAACTTCATCATATCCCATTTCTTTCCATATCATATATTGAGAAACAACATACCATTTTTCACTAGTGTGCTCTTTATATCCATATCCATAATAAGCAATTAAATTAAGTTTATCTTTCCTTTCTTTTGATAACAAATTATTATCTTCCTCATAAGATTCAGTTTCATTAATTCTATAAAAAGGATTAATACAATAAACAACCTTATCATCACTTCTTCTACGCAATATAAAAATAAGACCATTATGTATTTCATTACCACTTCTTGTAGATATATACTCACCCGCTAATCTTTCTTTTGGATAAAAAGTTTCTGCTTTAACCATAGGTATACATAAAAACAATAATAGAAATAATACTATTCTTTTCATTTTTTTCCTCCTTTCACAAGCATACTATCATTAAGTTTTATATTAGTCAAAAAGACGTTTTTCCTATTTTACAACAAAAAAAATACCATTATTAAAAGAAAGTATTATTACTTTAAAGTAATGGTATTTTTTTTATTACTATTCATCAATTTTATATAAATTAAAAAAAGTTATAGCCTTATGACTATAACTATTTTACTACTATATTTACTAATTTTTTAGGTATCACTATAACTTTAACAATATCTTTACCATTAGTAAAATTCTTAACATTTTCTATTTCAAAAGCAAGTTTCTTCATTTCATCTTCTTTTGTACTAGAATCTACATCAATTTTACCTCTTACTTTTCCATTTACTTGAACAACCATTGTAAATGTATTATTTTCTAACTTAGTCTCATCATAAGTTAGCCATGAAGATTGTGTAAACATATTACCTAATTTATACTTTTCGTTCAATTCCTCAGTAATATGAGGCGCTATTGGATTTAATAAATGAAGTAAAGTTCTATAATCTTTTTTTGTAACACTATCTAATTTCTCTAATTCATTTAACAAAATCATTAAAGCTGATACAGCAGTATTGTATTTAACATTCGTCAAATCCTCACTTACTTTTTTTATTGTTTGGTTCATAAGAATTTCTACTTCCTTAGAATAAGTATCTTTATCTATAACTTTTTCACCTAATCTATATATTCTATCCAAGAATTTCTTACAACCTTTAAGTCCGTTCTCACTCCATGATGCATCTCTTTCATAATCACCTATAAACATTTCATAAGTACGAAGTGCATCTGCTCCATAAAACTCTACTATATCATCAGGATTTACAACATTACCTTTTGACTTACTCATTTTTTCATTATTTTCACCTAATATCATACCATGGCTAATACGAGTCCAAATCATTTCTTTATGAGGAACTAATCCAATATTGTATAAAAACTGTACCCAAAATCTAGCATATAGTAAATGACGTGCAGTATGCTCCATACCTCCATTATACCAATCTACTCTATTCCAATATTTCATAGCATCCATACTAGCAAAACACTTATCATTATGTGGATCCATAAATCTTAAGAAATACCAACTTGATCCTGCCCAGTTAGGCATTGTATCAGTTTCTCTTTTAGCATCTCCACCACACTTTGGACACTTACAATTTACCCAAAAATCAATTTTAGCAAGTGGGCTCTCACCAGTATCTGTAGGTTCATATTCAGCAACATCAGGAAGTAACAATGGTAAATCTTTTTCATCCATTGGAACCCAACCACACTTATCACATTTAATCATAGGTATTGGTTCTCCCCAGAATCTCTGCCTTGAAAAAATCCAATCCCTCATTTTATAATTATTTACTTTTCTAGCTATTCCTTTTTCTATTAAATACTCAGTTATTTTTTCTTTTGCTTCTTT
Organism: uncultured Bacilli bacterium; assembly: GCA_934130235.1. Lineage (GTDB taxonomy): Bacteria > Bacillota_I > Bacilli_A > RF39 > UBA660 > UMGS1613. The sequence continues at coordinate 9,376 of CAKOXU010000013.1, read as the reverse complement.
TACACTCATACCGTCAAACTTATCAGAATTAATAAGTTTAGCATCTTTATTTAATAAATACTCACCTTTTTCATATGCCTGTTTACTTATGTCTCCTCCAGTTATTACTTCTATCATCTCTAAATTATGCTTTAAGGCATATTCATAATCTCTCTGATCATGTGTTGGAACAGCCATGACAGCGCCAGTTCCATAATCTCCTAATACAAAATCTCCTAAAAATATTGGAACTTCTTTTCCATTTACTGGATTAATAGCCTTAATACCTTTTACTTCTACTCCAGTTTTACCCTTATTTAACTCAGTTCTATCCATATTAGACTTTCTTTTTGTTTCATCTATATACTTTAATACTTCTTCCTTATTCTCTACTCTAGGCATTAATTCTTTAATTAACTTACCATCTGGTGCGATTACAAAGAAAGTAATACCATAAATAGTTTCTATACAAGTAGTAAATATTTTAAACGTACCACCATCTTTTATATTAATATCTACTTCTACTCCAGTTGATTTACCAATCCAATTAATTTGACCTAATTTTACCTTAGGCGCAAAATTAGTATCATCAAGACCCTTTAACAAATCTTCAGAATAATCGCTCATTCTAAGCATCCATTGAGATTTTTCTTTCTGAACTACAGCTTCTCCACATCTTTCACATACTCCGCCTGCTGCATCCTCATTAGATAATACTGTTTTACAATTAGGACACCAATTTACAGGTATAGTATCTTTATAAGCCATTCCGTGTTTATAGAATTGTAAAAACTGCCACTGAGTCCACTTATAATATTCAGGATCAGTAGTTGAAAACTCTCTATCCCAATCAAATGAAAAACCTAATGACTTCATTTGTCCTTTAAAAGTTTTAATATTCTCTTTTACTGCATCTTTAGGATGAATGTGATTCTTTATAGCATATTGCTCTGCGGGCGCTCCAAAAGCATCCCATCCCATAGGATATAGTACATTATATCCTTGCATTCTCTTTATACGAGCTATAGCATCTTGCGCAGTATAGCTTCTTACATGCCCAACATGTAATCCAGCTCCTGATGGATATGGAAACTCCACCAATATATAATAAGGCTTTTTATCCGAATTATTTGAAGCCTTAAAAGTTTCATTTTTATCCCAATATTCTTGCCATTTCTTTTCTATCTTTTTAAAATTATACATACTAACCCTCCTGTTTTTGATAATATTTACCTATAATATGATAAACACCTAATATAAGTACTAAAATACTTATCATAAGTACCAATAATTTTACAAAAAAATTATCAATATAAGAAATAATAAACAATGTTGTAGAAATAATAAATGAATTTCCTAAAACTACCGTATTAGCAAGTTTTTTTAAATTCTTATTATTAACCTTAATCTTATATTTATATTTCAAATAAGTAAGTTCCTTTCCATTCTTAAACTTATTTAAAACATTTTTTCTTGATATTACAAACACATAGTAAATCAAATATACAACAATAAACATCATAACATAAATAATAAAATTCATAATTCCTCCTATATAAAAATCACATCCATATAAGGACGTGATTTACGTGGTACCACCTTAATTCATGTATTTCTACACCTTAATAGCTTAACGCGCCAAATACGTCTTTACTCCAAAGCAAGTTCATAACATCAACTTATTAGTTCTCACCAGCCACTAACTCTCTTCAAAAGTTTTAATTACTACTACTCTTCTTCATTGCAAGTACCCTTATTATATTACACTTTTTCAATATATTCAAGTAAATTTAAAAATAATTTAATATATTTTTTATCAAGAGGCTTCTTTCTATAGGCTAACTTTCTAAGTTCTATCCTCTTTTTCTTAATATCCAAATTACCAAATATTATATCATCTATAATTTGCTTTATATCAGTATCAATAGGCAAATCACTTATAATAGATACTATATCATCATTAATAATTCTCATACTATCTACTTCTAAGTCTTTAGCATTTAAAAGTATAGTCAATTGCGAAGTAGTATCAACATCATTTACTTCTAATATAAAATCATTTCCATCAGTAAAACAGTTATTAATAATAGGTTTACCATCCATATATGATTGAACTATACTTGGAAACTTAGTATTCCTAAATACAAATCTATAGTCTCTATTCTTACTAATTATACCTTTTTTACCTAATACAGGTAAAACAGTTAATTTATAAATACCTTTATTGAATATAAATTCAATATTAGTAATTAAATAATTATCTTTTTTATACTCGTTTGTAATACCATCATCTTCATAAATACTATAAGTATTACTCTCACCAGGAAATATTTGTATTTCCATTTTTTCCGGAGTACTAGTATCATTATATTTATTTAAAGACATAGGAATAATACTACCTGCTTTTACAAATATTGGATATTCCTCATCTTTATAAAATGATATATACTTCTTATTTCCATAAAACTTTTTACCTGTTGTATAATCATACCAAGTACCATGAGGTATAAATAATTTCTTTATTACCCTGTTCATTATATCGTTTTTCTTTTCAGTAATAGGACATATAAAAATACTATTGCCAAAAAAATATTCATATTTATACATATCATCATCATAATACATAGGATATCTATAATAAAGTGGTTCAATTAAAGGTTTACCGTATTTATAATACTTATAACTTTCAGTATATATATATGGTATCAATTTATATCTAAGCCTTAAAAATTGACTAGTTATTTCATCAGTTTTAATTTCCCATTTCCATGGTTCCCTTTTATAGTATTTACCACCACTAGATCCTAATTTTAATATAGGTGAAAAAACTCCAAGTTGAATAAATCTTATAAATAATTCATTATCCTCTATGCCGCCTAAAGTACCACCAAAATCATGAGCAAAAAAACTCATACCTATATTAGATGCATTTACATTAAATTCTAATATATTTTTTAAAGACTTAAAATCAACTTTTTCATCTCCTGCATATACTATAGAATATCGGTGCGCTGAAGGTGTATAATAAGCACACATTAAATCTCTTTTATTATTATCCAAAAGTGAATCCTTAATAATTTGAAGTTCAGTTAAATCTTTTTTTATATAATTAACATTAAACAAATTAATTCCAATGTTTTTTAAAGGGTTAATAATACTATTTAAATATATATTTAAAATATCTTTATTATAAACATTAAATGGTATATTTCCAGACTTATCCGAAGGCATATCCTTAAATAAATTATAGTTGGCATTCTCTTTATCTATAAATTTAAGCTCTTCTAATTCAAGTCCAACTAATATATTTTTTTGCTTTAAATAATCAATAAGTGCGGTTGGATCTTTATAGTATGAATTAATATTAAAATTATTATCCTTATACCAATTGTCAAGTAAAAATATACTTATAGGTACATTCTCCCTTTCAAATTTAGATACTAACTTTGGAAGTTCTAATTCTTTATAAGTCTTATCTTTACTCCACCAATTTCCCAAGGCTATACGTGGAATCATACTAGGTCTACCAGTTATGTCAAAATAATCATTTAAGCATTTATAAAAATCATCACCATACATAAACACATAAGTATCAATACATTTATTACGTTTTTGATAAGATCCATCAGGCATAATTATACTACTTGTTGAATCATCCAAAGATACAAAACCATCTTCCGAATATAAACTCTTTATATGATGTGGCTTATCATCACTTCTAGATTTATAACTACATGAATAATAATTTCTGATTTCAGGATGATTATAATACCAGTACTTACCAGTACTTTTAAGTTCTATTCTTAAATTCTTAGAAGGATTTAATTTACTGCCTTTAAACTTTTTTTCTTTTCTATATTCTAAAATAAAATAAGATGTTTCTATTTTTAATATAGTTTTCCCATCACTAACCTCAAATTCAGGTTTATCTAAATTACGATACCATATAACAGATGTAGGTAAATCTAAAAACATTCCATCTTCACTATACTCTAATCTAACCAATCTTTCAGTTAAAATAGTAATACGATATTTATCACCTTTAAATATACAAGAATTGTTAGGTACAGACTTATTTATATCAACCATATAGTATCACCCTTCTCTATTCTTAATAATTATATCATTAAATACTAAAAAAGTACACAAAATATTAATATGTGTGCTATAATTTAGATGGAGGTATTTATGAACGAATTTGATAAAAGTGCTCAAACTGGTTTTACCTTAGGATTATGCTCAATAATAGCTTGGCTGCTACCTTTAATTGGTTATCCAATTACTATATGTGGAATAGTTTTTTCTTCTAAAGGTTTAGCATCCAACGAATTAAAAGGAAAAGCAAAAGCAGGGTTAATATTATCAATTATATTTTTAGTTATAACTTTGTGTAATTCCATTGCCGGAGTATTAATGTTTTTTAACGCATAAAAGAGCTTACGCTCTTTTTATTTTGCCTGATACCAGTCATCTCCATAATTTATATCTACAACTAATGGTACATCTAATTTAACTACACCCTCCATAGTTTCCTTCAATATACCTTTTACAGCATCAAACTCATCTTTTTTACAATCTATCACTACTTCATCGTGGACTGTTACAAGCATCTTACTCTTTAAGGCCTTTTCATTAAATTTCTTATATATATTAATCATAGCTATCTTAAGAATATCAGCTGCAGTTCCTTGTATAGGTGCATTTAAAGCCATTCTCTCTGCATTAGATCTAATCATATAATTCTTATTCTCAAGTTCAGGAATAATTCTTTTTCTATTAAATAAAGTCCTAACATATCCATTTTCATGAGCTTTCTTAATAGAGTCTTCCATATAACTTTTAATTCCTGGATATGTATTAAAATAATTATCTATAAATTCTTTTGCTTCTTTATTACTAATATTTAAATTATCAGCAAGTCCATAAGCACTTATACCATAGATTATACCAAAATTAACTGCTTTAGCCATTCTTCTCATATCCTTAGTAACACCCATTACATCTACTTTAAATACATCACTAGCAGTCTTAGTATGTATATCAACACCGTTATTAAAAGCATCTTTCATAGATTCTATATCAGCAAAAGACGAAAATATTCTAAGCTCTATTTGACTGTAATCCGCACTTACTATTATAGAATCATTACTTGGTATAAATGCTTTTCTAACTTTTCTTCCATACTCATTTCTAATTGGTATATTTTGTAAATTAGGCTCTATACTAGATAACCTTCCCGTTTTAGTTAATGCCTGTGTATAAATAGTATGAATCTTATTATCCTCATGTATATAGTCCATAAGACCATCTACATAAGTACTAAGTAATTTAGTTAACAGTCTATATTCTAATATTAATTCAATTATTGGATGTTTATCTTTTAACTTTTCCAATACCTCTACAGCAGTAGAATATCCGTTTTTACCCTTTTTGCCATGAGGTAAACCTAATTTTTCAAATAAAATATTACTTAATTGTATAGGTGAAGATATATTAAATATCTCACCAGCCTGATTATATATATCCTTGCTTATCAATTCAATTTTAATCTCTAACTCTTCTTTAAAATCCAAAAGTTTATTCTTATCAACATTAAATCCCGTATATTCCATATCAGCAAGCACCTCTGATAATGGCATCTCTACTTCATTAAATAATTTATATAAGTCATTACCTTTTAACTCATCCTCAAACTTAGATTTAGTATCATAAATAAATTTGGCTTTACCTACTATCTGTTTTTCTATATCAGTTTTATCCTTCATTAAATTATTGTAAAAGGTTATATCATAACCAAATTCATTTGCAAGATATGCAATATCTGTTTTTATGTTATAATCAAGTAAATAAGTCGCTAACATAGTGTCAAATGACACATTATTTACACTTATATTGTTTTTTAGACAAGTAACTAGTAACTTTTTATAATCATAAGTATATTTATTAACATCTTCAATCTTTTTAAGTACATCTATTACCATATCTCCAGATACATAATAAGCATGTTTACTATTATATATACCCATTCCTATAATATTAGCAATGTGATAATTCTCATTATCTAGTTCTAAATAAATAGCACAATCTCCATTTATATTTAATTCATCTAAACTATTTAGTTTTTCATATTCAATACTAGATTTCTTACTTTTTTCTTCTTTTTTTATAAATGAATAAAATTCTAACTCCTCATATATAGACATTAAATTACTTTGAGGTCCCAAATACTTTATATCATCTATATTAATAGACATAGGAACATCACGTACTATAGTAGCTATCTCATAACTTTGATAAGCAGACGCTTTATCATTTACTAACTTATCATGTACACTGCCTTTAATACTGTCTATATTAGCATATATTCCATCAAGAGTTTTATATTCATGAAGCAATTTTAGTGCTGTTTTCTCGCCTATACCTTTAACTCCTGGTATATTATCAGATTGATCACCCATAAGAGCTTTTAAATCAATTATATTTATTGGATCTATTCCCCATTCTTTTTTAAAACTATCTAAATTGTACCTAATATAATCTTTTTGTTTCAATAACTTCATATCAACTTCTTTACTAATTAATTGAAGTAAATCTTTATCACTACTTATTATTACACCTTTATAATTATCATTAGGTATATCACAATACTTAGAAAAAGTTCCAATAATATCATCTGCTTCATAATTATCTATTTCATAATACTTTATTCCCATTCCTTCTAACACCTTTTTAGCATATGGAAATTGCATTTTTAATTCATCAGGAGTTTCACTTCTACCTCCTTTATAAAAATCATATTTTTCATGTCTAAAAGTTTTACCCTTATCAAAAGCTACTATTATATAATTTGGTTTTTCCTCTTCAACAATCTTTCTCATCATATTAGTTAATCCAAATACTGCATTTGTAGGAATACCCTTACTATTTTTCATAAAATTGCCTGTGTATGCAGTAGCATAATAACTTCTAAATAACAAATTATTTCCATCTACCATTATAATATTTTCCATAATATCACCACTATCATTTTATCATATTTAATATAAAAACTACAAGCACACTTGTAGTTATTTAATTTTTCTGTGTTGAATACTATAAGCTAATTTCAATTTTAATTTAAGAGGCACCAATCTACCTAATATATATACAGACTTAATATCAAATCCAGGTATAATTAGCAGTTTATTTCTTTTTAATTTTTTTAATGTATAATCAACAACATATTCACTGCTTAAACTTCTAACCTTAAATTCACAATTAGCTACATTGTTAAAATTAGTATTCACAGGTCCAGGACATAAAGCACTTATATGTACATTACTACCCATTTTTCTTAATTCTTCATATAAAGCCATAGTCAAATTAAATACATAAGACTTAGTACTGTAATAAGTAGCCATTAAAGGTCCAGGTTGAAAAGCCGCACTACTAGCAACATTTAATATCTTACCATGATCTTTTTTGACCATATCTTTTAAGATTAGCTTTGTAAGCACATGAACAGCTACTACATTTGTATTAATCATATTAAGTTCTTTTTCTAAACTAGTTTTAGTAAATACTCCAATATCACCAAAACCTGCATTATTAATAAACAAATCTATATCATTATCCTTTATCTTTTCATATAAATCATATACATTACTTACAGATGATAAATCACATACAATAGTCTCAACATTAGAGGCTATCTCTTTTTTTACATTATTTAACTTAAGCTTATCTTTTGCTACTAAGATTAAATCATATCCTTGTTTAGATAAAGCAAGTGCAAAATCACGACCTAATCCAGAACTTGCCCCTGTAATAAGTGCCTTCATAATCACTCTCCTAAATAATTTTTAACAATACATAACACTCTATTTAATTCTTGTATTAAAGTATCATAATTAGCATTAATAAAATCTATATCATTATCTTTACCTTTTAATTCATGATCAAGAGAAAGAGTTGCTAAAGTTTTGAATCCCAAATACTTACTATCACTTTTCATAGCATGCGCTAAAATAGCGTAATTAGCACAATCTCCATTATTTTTAAACTCTTTCATCTTAGGAACTCTACTTTTACTCTCCTCAATAAAATCTTTTAAAGTACTATTATACATATCAATATCCCCTAACAACTCAATAGAAGAATCAACATCAATTCCTTTTTCCCTTAAATAATTTATATTGTTAATATTATCTTTATAATCCATATTATCCTTCTTTTCTATAACTTTTTCTTCCTTAATAGGATTATCATTATTTTTATTAGGCTTTAAATAAGTATATAAAACTCTTTTTAATTCATCTCTATCTATAGGTTTAGCTAAATAATCATTAAATCCAACTTCCTTATATTTATCCGATTTTCCTTGAATAGCATCCGCTGTAAGCGCTACTACAGGTGTTGAAAAGCCATCTATTTCTTTTAATCTTTTTAGTGTTTCTAATCCACCCATCTTAGGCATCATTATATCCATAAGTATCAAATCATACTTTTCTTCCTTAACCTTATCTAAGCAAATAAAACCACTTTCAACTAACGTAATATCTAAATTATAATCACCAAGTAATTTTTTAATAACTTTTAAATTCAATTTATTATCGTCTACAGCTAATACCCTATTTCCAGATACATCTACTTCCTTTATTACTTCTTTTTCCTCTTTTTTAGAACTATTTCTTATTTCTTGCTTCAAATAAACAGTAAATGTAGAACCTTCTCCATATTCACTCTGTACAACAATCTTTCCACCCATCATTTCAACTAATCTTTTAGTAATAGCAAGTCCAAGTCCTGTACCTTCAGTAGTAGTATTTCTGTCCTCATCAAGTCTCTCAAACTTAGTAAATAACTTAGCCATTTGAGATTCTTTTATACCTCTTCCTGTATCAGATATACTTATTACTAACTTACAAGTATTTCCAACATTAACACAGTTTACCTTAAAATTAATCATACCTTCTTCTGTATACTTCGCTGCATTTGTAAGTATATTAGTAATTATTTGTTTTACCTTACCAGCATCACCATACAAATTATTAGGTATATCAGGTGCGAATTGAGTTTCTAATTCAATAGGTTTCTCTCCTATTCTAGGCTTAATTAACTTAGTTAAATTCTCCAATATTTCATTTAAATTATATTCTGTATTAACAATCTCCATTTTATCTGCTTCTATTTTACTTATATCAAGTATACCATTAACAATTTCAAGTAGATTATTAGAAGCCATTACAATATCTTTAGCATCTTCCTTAGCACTCTCTAGTGAATCTGCATCTACTATACACTCTGAAAAACCTACAATAGCATTTAAAGGAGTTCGAATTTCATGAGACATACTACTTAGAAAATCAGTTTTAGCTCTGTTAGCTTTGTCAGCTTGACTACGAGCGTCTTCTAATTG
>CAKOXU010000012.1 GCA_934130235.1 uncultured Bacilli bacterium | reverse complement strand
AAAAATGTTGACTATTTATTATCCATATTGTATAATAATATTGATTATAATAAGGAGGATACATGAAGGTAATAAAAAAAATATTAATGGGTTTGTTTCTTATTATATTTATACCCTTGATAATAATAAATACTACTATTATTATAAAAACTATAAAATATCCAGATAAAATACCTGATTTTATGGGATATAAACCTATGATAGTTATGTCAAATTCAATGGAGTCAAAAATAAGTGTTGGTGATGTTGTAATAGTAAAAGAGATTGATACTAAGACACTTAAAGAAAATGATATTGTTGCTTATCGAATTGATGATATATGTGTAACACACAGAATAAAGAGTATTAATAGTGATGGAACATATATAACTAAAGGTGATAACAATAATGTAGAGGATAGTGAAAGTATAAATCCAACTCAAATAGAAGGAAAATATGTAACAAAAATCGTAGGATTAGGTCATTTATTATTATTTTTAAAAGAACCGTTAGGTTTAGGATTTGTTATAATGGGTATATTATTATTAGGTATCGTTATTTATTTAATAATCGATAAGAGTAGAAAGAAGGAAGAAGTATGAAAAAAAGAAATTTAGCTTTAATAGTTATAACACTAATGTTAACAGTCGTAACTGGATATTTTGTATCACAAACATATGCAAGATATGTATTTAAAACAAGTGGAACAGCAAAAACAACAGCAGCAGCATGGGTAATAAATGTGACTGATGGAACAAATAAATATGAAAATAATTTTACTTTAAATGCTACACGTGAGGCAACTGATTATGTAGCAGCAGATAAAATAGCACCAGGAACAACAGGATCATTTAATATAGTAATAGATCCAACAGGAACAGAAGTAGCATTTAATTATTCAGTTAAAATAGGACAACCAGAAAATACAACAGCATTACCAGAAGGTTTAAAATTCTATTTAGGTGATATAAGCGATAATAATTTATTAACAATAGGAACAGCATCAGAGCCAACATTAAAAAAATTAACTAATAAAGCTGCATTTACAGAAGCAGATAAAATTGAAACTAAAATTTCATGGAAATGGGAAGATTTAAATACAGAAGAAGCAAATAAAGCTGATACTGATTTTCAATCTCAATCAGTTAGTTTCCCAGTTGAAATTGTAATAGAACAAGCTATACAACAATAATTGAGGTAATATGAAAAAAGAAAAAAAGAATAATGTATATTTAATAATAATTATAATACTATTATTCTTTTTAAGTTTAATTTTAGTAGCATATAAATTAGGTTTAATTAACAATGTTTTAAAGGTAAAAAATATAGATATATTTGAAATAACATGCGATAAAACTTGTAAAATTTGTGAGAAAGAAAAGGAAACAATAAAAGAAATTACTATATCAAAAGACAATACTGAAACAGAAGAAGTATTAGTAAGAGATGATTTTAGTATAATTGGTAGTAAGGAAATAAAAATTTTTTCTTCTAATAAATTTGTAGCTCAAAATAAAATAGCACCCGCAAGTACAGGTAAGTATAATTTCTATATAAAAAATAAAAACTCTTTTTCAGTAGTGTATAATTTAGTATTTGATGAAATTAATAAAGAAGGAATTAATCTAAAATATAAATTAAAGAAAAATAATAAATATATAGTATCTGAATGGACGGACTATAAAAATATAAAAGATTTAAATGTATATTTAAATTCACAAACTACAAATAAATATGTATTAGAATATAAATGGATTGAATCTGATAATGATACTGAAATAGGAATAAAAAAGAATATTGATTATAAATTAAAATTAAATGTACAAGCACAAGAAGTGATAAAATGAGAAAAACTTTTTTAAGATTAATATTAATTCCAATATTAATTCTTTTAATAATTATTAATCTATCTTTTCTAATAAAAAAAGAATTCCTTGGATATAGAATTTTTGTAGTTCAAACAGGAAGCATGTCTCCTACACTTGAAGTAGGTGACTATATTATAATTAAAAAGCAAGATAGCTATAGTATAAATGATATAATAACATATAAATTAGGTAATTCTTTTATAACACACAGAATAGTAAGTCTTGATCCTATTACAACAAAAGGTGATAATAATAATACAAATGATGAGCCAATAAAACAAGAAGATATTGTAGGTAAATATATAATAAAACTTAATTTTTAATTAACGAAAGTAGGTGTTAGTATGAATAAGAATTTAATAACTATTTTGATAGTTGATTTAATTCTAATTATTTTTTCGTGCTCAACACTTACTTTTGCTAAATATGCTACTAAAGTGTATGGAATGTCTACAGGGCATACAGCTACAATGGAGATAAGTACTAATATAGGTGATACAATTAAAGTAAACTTAAATAAAATGATTCCCGGAAGTATAGAATCATATAATTTTAAGGTATTAAACACGGATCATGATCAGCTTACTGAAGTTGCAGTAGCATATAGAATAAAATTAAAAAAAACAAACAATTTACCTATAGTTGTAGAATTATATAAAGATGGTGTAAATACAAATATATTAAATGAAAATAATGAATCGGGTATATATGTATTTAATACAAATGAAAAAGAAGAACACAGTTATGAACTAAAAATAAAATGGGATAGTAATAAAAATGAGTTTGAATATGCTAACTTGGAAGATTCACTAGATATAGTAATAGAATCAGAACAATATTTAGGAGAGTAAAATGAAAAGAAAATTAATCTTAACTATCCTAATACTGGTATTATGTATAATACCTACAATACTTTCAATTCAAACATATGCAAGATATGCTAAAATTACGCAAACAACTCACTATATAACTACACCGGAATTTTATTTCAGTACAAACGCTAGTGATATTAATATTGCATATTCAAATTTAACTTATGATATAAATATATATAATTTTCTTGGTAGTAAATATAGTACAACAGATATTAATTATGAAATTAGTATATCAGATAGTGAAGGTGCTAGTGAAAACTATGAGTTTGAAATAAATGGTGAAAAATTAGATGATACTGATACTTATAAATCAACAATAAGTGGAAATAAAAAAAATACTCAATCATTAAATATAAAATTTAGTAGATTAACAGATGATCCACCACCAACTGAAACCTTGTATTTTACTATTAAATCAACATACCCATTCTTTAAATCTCATACTTATAAAGTAAATATAATTGCTCCAGCTGGATTTAATGTACTTGGCAATCCTACTGATTGGACAAATCAAGATGTTACTTTGACAGTAGTTCCCGACGAAGGAACAAATGTAATAGAATACTCATTTGATGATGGAAATACATGGCAAACTAATCCATCAAAAGTATTTAGTTCTAATCAAGAAGTATCAATTAAAATAAAAGATGAAACAGGTAATATTAGTTCAGCAGTTATACCAATTACAAAAATAGATAAAGTATCTCCTACAATTACTCCAATAGAAGCTATTCAAAATTCTAGTTTAGATTCTAATCCATTAACCGCAACACTGGATGATCCGTCATATGGAACAGATTTAGCTACGGCAACCGATGATTTATCTGGAATAAATGAATATAGCATAGAAATATATAAAAATGGTGATACTCCAACTAAGATAGAAAACACAAACTATTTTACAAAAGTTGGATGGTACAAAATATATTTACAGGCAACGGATAGAGCTGGAAATAAAACTATCTATGAAACTTCTGTTCTTGTGAGATGGCCAACAGCAGGTAAATATGTTGTCAAAAGACAAGGATATATAGGTGAAGGAGTTAGTAATTTAGAAATAGGCGCTGGTTTATGGAAAGATACGGCAGAAACGGGATATGATGAAGGTATACCATATTCAAGCAAATACTATTACAGTGGAAAAGAAGTTAATAATTACGTAAACTTCTCCAATACAACATTTCAAATATTAAACATTGCTTCTAATGACACTATAAAACTAATTTCTCCATTATCATCTAATTCTTATGGTTGGGAAGCTTGGTATTCTAAAATATATAAAACATCTTTCTATAAATCATGGGCAGGCGATTGGACTCCAAATAATAGAATATATGATGAGGATGATAAAAATAAAATAGATGTAGATTTCACAAGTGAAAATTCACATATAGAAGAAGCAACTTTCTATGCAGGTGTAATGGAAAGAGATAAAGATTATACAATATTAGATTTAATAACAGAGGAAAGAACAAATGATAAAAAAATACATGGAGGAACAGCACCATATTTTAGTGGTAAAGTTGCTCTTCCTACAGTAAGTGATTATATAAAAGCAAACAGTTCATTAAATACCATTTATAATATTAGATTAACACAAACAAATTCAGCAGTTTTTAAAGAAAATAATTATCTTGGATCAGATGTGGAGCAGTTTACTATGACTGGATCTCCTGGAGCTGTTGATAATGATTTTTGGGTGTTATATCCAAATGTAGGTAATGAAATATTGTCTAGAACAGGCTATTATAATCAAAAAGTAAGAGCTGTTATATATTTAAAAAACAATACAATATTATCAGGTATTGGAACAGAAGACGACCCATTTACAGTACAAGAAAATTGGGATTGGTTTGACAGTGCTCAAACTTTAGAATAAAGATAGTGTAAAACTATCTTTTTCATGCTATAATAATAAAAGTGAAAGGAGATAATTATGTTTGAACTAGTATCAAAGTATACACCTAGTGGAGATCAACCACAGGCTATAAAAAACTTGGTAGATGGAATAAATTTAAATGTTAAAGATCAAGTTTTACTTGGTGTTACAGGAAGTGGAAAAACGTTTACTATAGCAAATGTTATTAAAGAAGTTAATAAACCAACTTTAGTTTTAGCGCATAATAAAACTCTTGCAGGACAATTATATAGTGAATTAAAAGAATTATTTCCAAATAATGCAGTTGAGTATTTTGTTTCTTATTATGATTACTATCAGCCAGAAGCATATGTTGCTAAAACCGATACATATATAGAAAAAGATGCATCAATAAATGATGAAATAGATGAGTTAAGGCACTCGGCAACTGCAGCTTTATTAAATAGAAGAGATGTAATAGTAGTTGCATCTGTATCATGCATTTATGGAATAGGTGATAAGGAAGAATATAAAAATAAAATGCTCGCTCTATCTGTTGGTCAAAAAATAAATAGAGACGATATAATAGAAAAATTAGTAGAGATGTTATATGAAAGAAATGAAATGGATTTTAAAAGAGGTACCTTTAGAGTAAAGGGCGATATAATAGAAGTAATACCTGTTAATCAACATTCTAAGGGTGTCAAAATAGAGATGTTTGGTGATGAGATAGAACGATTAACTGAATTTGATACACTAACAGGTGAAATTAAAAGTAGAAAAAAAAATTTATGTATATTTCCAGCTAGTCACTTTGTAACTAGTGAAGAAAAGTTAAAAATAGCCTTGTCAAATATAAGACAAGAATTAAAAGAACAATTAGAGTATTTTAAAAAAAATAATAAACTTTTAGAATATCAAAGATTAGAAGAAAGAACTAATTATGATTTAGAAATGCTTGAAGAAACAGGGTTTTGTAGAGGAGTTGAAAATTATTCAAGACAAATAGCGCTCAAAAAAGCCGGAGATACTCCAACTACATTAATTGATTTTTTTCCAGAAGATTTTTTATTAGTTATAGATGAATCACATGTTACATTGCCTCAGGTTAGAGGAATGTATAATGGTGATAGAGCACGTAAAGAAGTACTAGTTGATTATGGTTTTAGACTTCCAAGTGCTTTAGATAATAGACCATTAAAATTTGATGAATTTAGAAAAAAATTGAATCAAGTTATATATGTTTCAGCGACTCCAGGAGATTATGAACTTTCTTTAGCGCATGGTCATGTCGTTGAGCAATTAATTCGACCAACTGGATTACTAGATCCAGAAATAGAAGTAAGAACAACATTACATCAAATAGATGATCTAATTAAGGAAATAAATATTAGAACAGAAAAAAATGAAAAAGTATTGATTACTACATTGACAATAAGAATGGCAGAAGAACTAACTACTTATTTAAAAAATATTGATATAAAAGTTGCTTACCTTCATTCAGAAATTAAAACATTAGAAAGAATGAAGATAATTAATGATCTCAGAAAAGGAAAATATGATGTATTAGTAGGAATAAATTTATTAAGAGAAGGTCTTGATATTCCGGAAGTTAGTTTAGTAGCTATTATGGATGCCGATAAACAGGGATTTTTAAGAAGTGATAGAAGTTTAATTCAAACAATTGGTAGAGCAGCTAGAAATAGCGAGGGAAAAGTTATAATGTATGCAGATGAAATATCAGATTCAATGAAAACCGCAATAAGTGAAACAAAAAGAAGAAGAAAAATACAAGAGCAATATAACAAAGAACATAATATTATTCCAAAAACAATAAAAAAAGAAGTACATGATATCATTACTAATGAAATAAATGAAAAAGAAGAAAAACCATTAAAAATGAGTAAGAAGGATAAAGAAAAATTAATACTTAAATTAGAACAAGAAATGAAAGAAGCAGCTCGTAATTTAGATTTTGAATCTGCTATGGAATTAAGAGATGCTATATTTGAATTAAAAAGTGAATAGGTATATAATATAAGAGGTGATAATATGAAAAAGGTAGATTGGCTTTTACACATGATAGGATATGCACTTGTTTTAATAACAGTAGCTGTAATATTTCCTAAAGTTATATATATAGATAATTCATATTATGGATTTTGGGGATTAATAGCTGTATTAATAATATTTATATTAAATAGAACTATTAAGCCTTTAATTGTATGGTTAACATTACCTATAACTGCAATTACTTTAGGTTTATTTTATCCAATTATAAACATGTTAATATTAAAATTAACTGATTTAATATTATTAAATCACTTTCAGGTTCATGGTATTTTTTCTTTATTCTTTGTATCAATAATAATATCTTTAATGAATACTATAATAGATAAAATAATAAAAAATTTAGATAAAGGAAAAAAATAATGAATAGTATACTAGTACAGATAGGGCCTATCAGTATCAAATGGTACTCCTTTTTTATACTGATTGGAGTAATAATAGCTTATTTTATAATAACAACTCAAGCACACAAAAAAGGTATAAAAAAAGAAAGTATATCAGATATGTTCTTTTATTTAGTAATTTTTTCAATATTAGGAGCTAGACTATATTATTGTATATTTAATTTAAATTATTATTTATACCATCCATTAGATATAATTAAAATATGGGAAGGTGGTTTAGCCATACATGGTGGAATAATAGCTGGATTAATTGTAATATTTATATATTGCAAAAAAAACAGTATTAATTTATTAGACATTACCGATATTTTTTCAGTCGCACTCGTTTTGGGACAGGCAATAGGCCGCTGGGGTAATTTTTTTAATCAAGAGGCATATGGACCTATAACCTCATATAATACTCTAAAAAGGCTTGGTATACCAGATTTTATAATAAATGGAATGTATATTGATTATAATTATCATCATCCAACATTTTTATATGAATCATTTGGGTGCATAATAATACTAATAATTATTTTAATTTTAAATAAAATATTAAAAAAACGAGGCATAAATACAAGTTTATACTTAATTTTATATGGTATAATTAGATTTTTTATTGAAGGATTAAGAACAGATAGTTTAATGTTATTTAATATAAAAGTAGCACAACTAGTATCTTTAATAAGTATAATAATAGGATTAATAGTATTAGTAAGGAGTTTAAATGATAAATAAGAATTGGGATATAGTATTAAAAGATGAGTTTAAAAAAGAATATTTTAAAAGACTTGGAATCTTTGTAAAAAGAGAATATAAAATGAAAAGAGTTTTTCCACCTTATAATAACATCTTTGATGCATTAAGATTTACAGATTATGATGAAGTAAAGGTTGTAATTTTGGGACAAGATCCTTATCATGGAGAAAATGAAGCACATGGCCTATCTTTTTCCGTTAAACAAGGTGTAAAAATTCCACCATCACTTCAAAATATTTTTAAAGAGCTTTATAATGATTTAAATATTAAAAGAATCAATACTGATTTAACAGATTGGGCTAAACAAGGTGTTCTTTTATTAAATTCAATAATGACAGTTGAAAAGGATAGGCCTTTATCTCATAAGGATAAGGGTTGGGAAATATTTACGGATACAATAATTAAACTTTTAAACGATAGAGAAGATAGAGTAATTTTTGTACTTTGGGGAAATTATGCAAGAAGTAAAAAAGCATTAATAACAAATCCTCAGCACATAATAATAGAGTCAGCTCATCCATCTCCTCTATCTGCATCAAGAGGCTTTTTTGGCTCAAAACCATTTTCAAAAATAAATAAATATTTAGATAAAAAAATTAATTGGTAATGAATAAAAAATTAAATAAACAAACAATATTTAATAGGTGATAAAATGAAAAAAACTATATTAATGTTGTTTGTTTTTATTATACTTTATATGTTAATTGGAAATATTTTCGCGCATGATGTAATAATACCAGAAGAGGCAATTAGATTAAGAGTAATTGCTAATTCTAATACTGAACATGATCAAGAAATAAAATTAAAAGTAAAAGAACAAGTAGAAAATAAGTTATTCAATGTTTTAAAGAATAAAAAAACAATAGAAGAAGTGAGAAATAGTATAATAGCTAATGTAGATAATATATCAAAAGAAATAAATCCAATTTTATCAAAAGAACAATATACATACAATATTGACTATGGATATAATTATTTTCCTCAAAAAACTTTTAAAGGAATAACATACGATGAAGGATACTATGAATCGCTTGTAATAACTTTAGGATCAGGTGAAGGAAATAATTGGTGGTGTGTATTATATCCTCCTATTTGTATGATAGATTCACAAAATTCAGCGGATGTAGAATATACTTCTTTAGTAAAAGAATTAATTAATAAATATTTCTAAATTTAATGAGTATTATTTTATAGGTGAAACTATGAATATAATACTCATTTTTATTATAGCTGTTAGCTTAAGTATGGATGCATTTTCATTATCTTTAGTATATGGTACAGTAATCACAAAGAAAAAGGAACAAATACTACTAAGTGTTATAGTAGGATTATTTCACTTTTTTATGCCTTTACTAGGAATTAAATTTGGTACTTTAATAAAATCATTAATAAATATAAATAATGATATATTACTCTTTATACTATTTACAATTTTAGGTGTAGAAATGATAATAAGTAAAGAACAAAACGAAGTAAAACATTTAAAATTAGTGGAAATGTTTTTATTTGCATTTGCTGTAAGTTTGGATAGTTTTTCGTTAGGTATAGGAATAACTACAGATTATTTATTTTCTGCTTTTATATTCTCAATTATTAGTTTTTTATTTACCCTATTGGGACTAAGCACAGGAAACATACTAAATAAACTAGTTGGAAAACTAGCACCTAAAATAGGAGGATTTGTTCTTTTGCTTTTAGCAATTATTAAATTATTGTAGGCATTTATAT
Organism: uncultured Bacilli bacterium; assembly: GCA_934130235.1. Lineage (GTDB taxonomy): Bacteria > Bacillota_I > Bacilli_A > RF39 > UBA660 > UMGS1613. The sequence continues at coordinate 13,980 of CAKOXU010000012.1, read as the reverse complement.
ATCAAAACAATAAAATGTATGATATAATTATAATAGTCTCACATAAATGGGCATATAACATAGAATATATTAGCATGGAGGTAGTATGAAACAAATTAAAATAGAAGGAAAACATGAATTGTCAGGCACAATAAAAGTAAGTGGCGCAAAAAATAGTGCAGTAGCGCTTATTCCTGCATCAATTCTTGCGGATGACGTAGTTTCTATAGATAATATACCAAATATATCTGATATAGATGCATTAATAGAAATACTTAATTTTTTAAATGTAAAAGTAGAAAAAAATGATACATTAATAAAAATAGATCCAACAACACTAATTAATAAGGAAATACCTAAAGAGGTTTCAAGTAAATTGCGCGCTTCCTATTATTTTATGGCCGCACTTTTAGGAAAATATAAATATGTAGAAATGTATTTTCCTGGTGGATGCCAAATAGGATCAAGGCCAATTGATCAAACTTTAAAAGGGTTTGAAACATTAGGAGCAACTGTTGAAGAAAAAGATAATAAGTTTATAATTAAGGCAGAGAAATTAGTAGGCGCCAATGTATATTTAGATATGCCAAGCGTGGGTGCAACTATAAATACTATGTTAGTGGCAGTAAAAGCACAAGGAACAACAATTATAGATAATGCCGCAAAGGAACCAGAAATAGTAAATGTAGCAACATATTTAAATAATATGGGTGCTAAGATAAGCGGAGCTGGCACAAGTGAAATAAAAATAACAGGTGTGGAACATTTAAATGGATGTTTCAGTGAAGTAATACCTGATAGAATAGAAGCTGGAACGTATATTCTTGCTGGGGCATTATTAGGCAATAATTTAAAAATTGATAATATAATACCTGAACATGTGGAATCGTTATTGCTTAAATTAAAAGAAATTGGTATAAGCATGGATATAAAGTCTGATTATCTTATTATTAATAAGTGTGATAATATGAAAAAGTCAAGTATAAGAACTTTAGGATATCCTGGATTTCCGACCGATTTACAACAACCTATAACTACTTTACTTACTCAATGTAAAGGTGAATCAATAATAGAAGAAACTATATATGAAAATAGATTTCAAAATGTACCATATTTAAATAATATGGGTGCTAAGATAACGATTGATGGTAATAAAATCAAAATATCAGGACCAACACAATTAATTGGTAAAGAAGTTGTTGCAACAGACTTAAGAGCTGGTGCATGTTTAGTTCTTGCGGGATTGATAGCAGAAGGAATAACTACAATAACTAATGTGGAACACGTTCTCCGTGGATATGAAGATATAATAGAAAAACTTACTAATGTAGGTGCTAAAATCAAATATGAAGAAATATAATACTATAGAGATTTCTTCGAGGTGATTATGAAAAAGCTATTAATATTCGTACTTGTTATAGTTTTAACTATTCTAATATATAAAAGTCAAAATACTAAAAAAAATATTATAGTATTAGGAGATAATACTGTTTATAGTTTAAAAAAGTATAAGAATTTTTCAAAAAATGTTGATTATAGAATAGTAGATTTAATTAGTGATATAAATAATAATGAGAAAATTACCTATAATAACAAAGAATACACATATCAAAATTTATTAATAAAAAGTGATAAATTAGTGTTTTCAATAGGAATAAATGATTTAATTTATATTAAAAATGTGAATATTAATAAGTATGAGTATATAGATAACTTGCTTGTAGACTTAGAAGATTTATTTAAACTTATTAGAAAATATAATAAAGAGCAAATTTATTTTGTAAATTATTATAATATTTTAGAAGATAAATATATTATATATTTAAATAAACGAATAGAAGATATTGTAAAAGATTATAATATTAATATAATTGATATAAGTAAAATTAATATTGAAGAAGTATATCCTAATGATGTAGAAAGTGAAAATATTGTGAAAATTGTTGAAAGTTATTTACTAAAATAATAATTTATTATATAATTTAGGTGGTGATATTATGTTTGATAATAAAATTTTTTCGAAAGTATTTATGTGGATGTTTGTAGGACTTATGATAACATTTGCGACAGGTTATTACGTAGCTTCAAATCCAAATATGGTATATAATATATTTGGTAAGAGTTTTTGGATATTTGCTATAATTGAAATATTACTTGTAATTATTTTAAGTGCAAAAATACATAGTATGAGTCCAACTACTGCTAAAGTTATGTTTTGTCTTTATTCATTTGTGACAGGATTAACCTTTTCATCAGTATTTATTATGTATCAAATAAGTTCAATTTTAATTATATTTTTAATAACGGCAGTACTATGCTTGATTCTTTCTTTAATCGCATATAATACCGATATTGACATTACTAAAATAGGTGTATATTTATTAATAGCCTTACTTGGAGTAATAATATTAGAAATAATTAATATATTTGTAGGTTCAGTACACTTAGATATGGGATTATGTATATTATGTTTACTTATTTTCTTAGCTTATATAGCTTATGATATTCAAATAATAAAGAGTAATATGAGTACATTACCTGAGGATAATTTAGCGATTTATGGTGCTTTACAATTATATTTAGACTTTATTAATATTTTCTTAAGATTATTACAATTATTTGGTAAAAGTAATGATTAAAGTAGTCTTTTGACTATTTTTTCTTTAATTTTTATAAAGTACTTGCAATTATTTAAATTATTTGATAAACTAATGAAGTAATAAATTTTCTATGGCTTAATTTAGTCATGGCGGAAAGGTGGATAGTAATGAAAAAAGGAATTCATCCAGAATATGTAGATACAAAAGTTAAGTGTGCTTGCGGTAATACATTTACTGTAAAATCAAATAAAGAGGAATTACACTTAGAAGTTTGTAATGAATGTCATCCATTTTTTAAAGGTGGAGATGGTCACACTGCTATATCAAAAGCTGGTCGTGTAGAAAAATTCAATCGTAAATATGGATTTACAAAAGAGACTAAATAGTCTTTTTTTTTGTATATATTTAATTATTTTTATAATACTAATAAGGGTGATAATATGGATTTTAGTGAAATAGCAACAGTAACTATAAGAGCTTTATCTAGTTTAGTAGTTTTGTTTTTTACAACTAAAATAATAGGAAAAAGACAAATATCAGAATTATCTTTGTTTGATTATGTTACAGGTATATCAATAGGAAATTTTGCTGCAGAAATGACAATTAATACTGATTCCAATGAAATTAATGGAATATATGCAGTAGTTTTGTTTGGGTTATGCGCATATTTAATTTCATACTTAACTATGAAGAGTATAAAATTGCGTAGATTTTTTTCAGGAACCCCTACCATTATAATTCAAAATGGTAAACTATTAAGTAAAAACATGAATAAAGTTAAAATAGATATAAATGACCTATTAGAACAATTACGTATGAAAGGTTATTTTGATTTAAGTGAAATAGAATATGCAGTAATGGAAGTAAATGGAACAATTAGCGTATTACAAAAACCAATATATAAACCTACAACATGTAAGGATATGAAGGTAAAAGTAGAACCTACATCAATTCAAGCAAATATAATAATAGATGGTGAAATAATGTATAATAATTTAAAAAAATTAAACAAAACTGAACAATGGTTATTAAAAAGTTTAAAAGTACAAGGATATAATAACATCAAAGATATTCTTTTATGTACAATGGATTTAAATAATAAATTAACAATTTATAAAGGTAATGAATCGGTAGAACCAATAAATGTTTTAGAATAGTGTAAAAAAATGTATATATTTTATATAAAAAGAGAATATTATGGACAATTATATTCTTTTTTTGTTATACTTAATTAAAGTGGGTGAGTAGTATGGATGAAGGAAGACATTTTTGTGCGTCAGCATTTATAATAAATCCAGTTAATAAAAAAATATTATTGGTAAAGCATAAAAAAAATCATAAATGGACACAACCTGGTGGACATATGGAAAAAAATGAAACTCCAGAAGAAACCGCTCTTAGAGAGGTATATGAGGAAACAGGTATGCGTGTAAAATTAATAGGACAGCATTTTCCTAGAGAAGAAGACTTTATAAGACCATTAGGGATACAGAAGAATAGACATTCAAATGGAGATACACATATAGATATAATATATGTAGCTGTACCAAATGATAATGTACAAATAGTACAACAAGAAGAAGAAGTAGATGATGTTAGATGGTTTTCAAGAAATGAGTTAGAAAATCTAAATTGCTTTCCAGATATTAAAATAACAATGGATTATATATTAAAAAATATAATTAAATAATGAAGAAAATAAAATTATTAATAGGTCCCTTTATACTAATACTATTATCTACATATGGTATACAAAGTGAAGATATAAAAAATTTATATAATAAGTATTTTCACAATGTAGAGTATAAATCTTACTCATTAGAAAAAATACCTGCTTATACTGGTGAAGACTATGTTATTATAGATAATAATGAGCCAAATTTTGATGATGAATATAAAATAACAGAATCATTTGAAATATATAATTCTTTAGATGAATTAGGGCGTGCGACAGTAGCCTTCGCTAATGTTAGTACATATACTATGCCAGATGAAGAAAGAGGAAGTATTGGAAGTATAAAGCCTAGTGGATGGCACACCATAAAATATAATAATATAGATGGAAAATACTTATATAACAGATGTCATTTAATAGGATATCAATTAACTGGCGAGAATGCTAATGAAAAAAATTTAATAACATGTACTCGAAATATGAATACTAAGGGAATGCTAGAGTTTGAAAACAAGGTAGCTTCTTATGTAAAAAAAACAAATAATCATGTGCTATACAGAGTAACTCCTGTGTATGATGGGTCAAACTTATTAGCGACCGGTGTTCAAATGGAAGCTTATTCTGTAGAAGACGATGGAAAAGGTATTAAATTTAATGTATTTGTATACAATGTTCAAGACGGAATAGAAATTGATTATAAAACAGGAGAAAGTAAATTAAAATAATTTGCTTTTTTTTAATTATGTGCTATAATTGATAAAGTGTTTTTAAAAAGGAGTGCTTTGTATGAAGAAAAAAAATGTTGCAATAATTGCTCACGTAGACCATGGAAAAACAACACTAGTTGATAAATTATTACAAGCAAGTGGAACTTTTAGAGATAATGAAGAAGTTCAAGAAAGAGCCATGGATTCTAATGATATTGAGCGTGAACGTGGTATTACTATTTTAGCAAAAACAACAGCAATTAATTATAAAGATTATAGAATAAATATATTAGACACACCAGGACATGCTGATTTTGGTGGAGAAGTAGAAAGAATTATGAATATGGTGGATGGCGTATTACTTGTAGTAGATGCTTATGAAGGAACAATGCCACAAACTAGATTTGTATTAAAAAAAGCTTTAGAAGCTCATGTAAAACCTATAGTTGTTGTAAATAAAATAGATAAACCATCAGCTAGACCTAAAGAAGTAATTGATGAGGTAATGGATTTGTTTATAGATTTAGGCGCTGATATAGATGATTTAGACTTTCCAAAAGTATATGTATCTGCAATCAATGGAACATCAAGCTTTTCAGATAATCCTATGGATCAGGAAAAGGATATGACAAAAGTATTAGACTTAATAATAGATAACATACCCGATCCATCTAGTGAAGAAGGATCTTTACAATTTCAACCTGCACTTTTAGATTATAATGATTTTGTAGGAAGAATAGGTATTGGATTAGTAAAAAGAGGATCTATTAAAGTTAACGAGATGGTTAGTTGTTGTAGAGTAGATGGTAGTGTAAAACAATTTAGAATAGCTAAAATATATGGATTTTTAGGTCTTAAACGTATAGAAATAAATGAAGCTCATCAAGGAGATATAATAGCTATAGCGGGCTTACCAGATATATCCGTGGGTGAGACTGTATGTGAAATAGGAAAAGAGGATCCATTACCACTTTTACGTATAGATGAGCCAACACTACAAATGACTTTTGGTGTAAATACATCACCATTTTGTGGTAGAGAAGGTAAAATAGTTACAGCACGTAAAATAGAAGAAAGATTACTTAAAGAAACAGAAAGAGATGTTTCTTTGAAAGTAAAACCTGTTGTAGATGATTCAGAATCATTTATAGTATCTGGTAGAGGAGAGTTGCACCTTTCAATATTAATAGAAAATATGAGAAGAGAAGGATTTGAATTACAAGTATCAAAACCTGCTATCATAAAAAAAGAGATAGATGGCGTTGATTGCGAACCATTTGAAGATGTTCAAATAGATGTACCAGAGGAGTATGTCGGATCAGTTATAGAAGCTTTAGGAAATCGAGAAGGTGTAATGGAAAATATGGCAACAAAGGATGGAGAGGTAAAATTACATTATACTGTACCTACTAGAGGATTAATAGGTTTTTCTACAGAATTTATGACTATGACAAAGGGTTATGGTATATTAAATCACACATATAAAGAATATAGACCACTTGCAGGATCAACTGTTGGATCACGTAAGTGTGGTGTTTTAGTATCTATGGAAAATGGTAAAGCAACAGCATATTCATTAGGAAATCTTGAAGATAGAGGAGTTATGTTTATAGAGCCTGGAACTGAAGTATATGAAGGAATGATTGTCGGAGAAAATAATCACGATAATGATTTGGCTGTAAACGTAGTTAAGGGTAAGAATTTAACAAATACTCGTACTTCAAGTAAAGATCATACAGTGGTACTAAAAAGGCCTAAAGCAATGAGTTTAGAAATTTGTTTAGATTATATAAATGATGATGAATTAGTAGAGGTAACTCCTATAAGTTATAGGATGAGAAAAAGAATTTTAAATACTGAGTTAAGAAAAAAAGCAGATGCTAGAAAACAAAATTAAAATAAAAACGACTTTTTAGTCGTTTTCTTTGTCAAAAAAATCTTTAATATCACAATCAAGAATTTCAGCTATTTGTTCTAATGTATCAATAGAGATAGTTTGGTAAGTTACTGATTCTAACTTAGCAATAAAACTATCACTCAAAAATAATGCGTCTGCTAATTCTCTTTGTTTAAGTCCTTTCTTGACCCTATATTTTTTGATGTTTTTACCTATAGTATTATAGATATTTGACCTGCGCTTAGTCATTCATTCATCACCACTTTTATTTTCTCACATATTCCTCAATAATATTATAGACAGATAATCTATATTACATACTTAAAAATTCCTATTATTTTTCTAAAGCATAGATTTTTTTTTTAATCTATGTTAAACTATAATAGTAGAGTAAAAATGAAGGAAAGTGAAAAAATGGGAAAGATAATAGCATTTGTAAATCAAAAAGGTGGTGTAGGTAAGACTACATCAAGTATTAATTTAGCAGCCTCATTAGGACTTTTAGGTAAAAAAACATTGTTGGTAGATTTGGATCCACAGGGAAATAGTACCACGGGTGTAGGTATAAATAAAGGTGGATTAGAGTGTAGTGTATATGAACTTTTAGTAGATAAAGTAAATGTAAAAAAAGCAGTAGTAAAAACAAAATTTAAAAACTTGTATGTTATTCCTGCTTCTATTAATTTAGCGGGAGTAGACATGGAATTAATGGAAATGGCAAGAGAAAATCACGATTTTGTACCACAAACTCAGTTAAAAAAACATTTGAATGAGATTTCAAATGTATTTGATTATATTATACTTGATTGTCCACCTTCACTAGGATTAATTAGTACAAACGCATTAGCAGCTGCAAATTCTGTAATAATTCCAGTTCAATGTGAATTCTTTGCGTTAGAGGGAATTATGCAACTCTTAAATTCAATTATGATAGCGCAGAAAAAATTAAATCCATATTTAGATATAGAAGGTGTTCTTTTAACTATGTTGGATAATAGAACTAATTTAGGACTAGAGGTAGTAGAGGAGATTAAAAGTTATTTTAAAGAAAAAGTATACGATACAATAATTCCACGACTTGTTAGGCTTTCAGAAGCACCAAGTCATGGAAAACCAATACATGCATATGATCCTAAAAGTAGAGGAACAGAAGCATATATTAATTTAGCTAAAGAGGTGATTGAAAGAAATGGAAACTAAAAAAAGAGCTTTAGGCACTGGTTTAGAACAATTATTTAATAATGAAAATTTAGATTTAGATAGTTTTGAAAAAACAGTGTATGAAACTGCAACTAATGAAGAAATTATTGAAGTATCTTTAGATGATTTAAGACCAAATCCATATCAACCTAGAAAAGTATTTAACGAGGACGCTTTAACTGATTTAGCGGACTCAATAAAAGAGCATGGTGTATTTCAACCAATAATAATAAAAAAGAGTATTAAAGGATATGAAATAATAGCGGGAGAACGAAGAGTTAGGGCTTCTAAATTAGCTGGATTAAAAACAATTCCTGCTATTATTCGTAATTTAAATGATGAACAGATGATGGAAATCGCACTTTTAGAAAATTTACAAAGAGAAAATTTAAACTCAATAGAGGAAGCGGTAGCATATAAATCAATGATAGAAAAACTTAATCTTACTCAAGATGAATTGTCAAAAAAAGTGGGTAAGAGTAGAAGTTATATTACAAACATTTTAGGGCTTTTGCGTTTACCTAAAGAGGTTCAATCATTAGTGTCTGAGGGAAAACTTAGTGCTGGTCATGCAAGAGTATTATCAAAGTTTGAGGATGACACTAAAATAATACAAATGGCACATGAAATCGTTGAGAATAAAATTCCAGTAAGAAAATTAGAAGAAACTGCATTGAATGAGGAAAAAAAGATTAAAGTAGAAAGACATGTTAAAACTAAGAATTCACAGTATGAATATGTAGAGGATATGTTGAGAGAAAAATTAGATACAAAAGTAAAAATAAAAGATAATAAAATGATTATTAGTTTTACAAATGTAGCAGATTTAAATAGGATTTTAGAAGTTTTAAATATAAAGGAGTAATATGAATTCTAATTTATTAAAAAGAGAAATAGTAGCTCCCATAATTATAGTTATTATAGCTATAATTTTGTGTGTTGCTACAAAAAATTTACTAAAAAAATTATTAAGAATAAGTTCAAAGAATAAAGATAGAAAGACAAGAACTATAGTGAATCTAATAAGCAATATTTTACGAGCTATAATTGTTTTTATAGCGGCTATAATGATATTAGAAATATATGGTATAGATACTAAGTCATTAGTAGCTTCTCTGTCAGTAGTAGGAGTAATAGTTGGGTTAGCCGTTCAGGATATATTAAAAGATTTACTTGTAGGAATTTCTATTATATTTGAAGGTCAGTATTCTATAGGTGATTGGATTAATATTAATGGATTTATAGGAGAAGTTTTGCCTTCAAATTTAAAAACCACAAAGATACGAGCATATACAGGTGAAGTAAAAATAATCCCTAATAGAAATATAACTGAAATTATAAATTATAGTACATATAGTAATACTTTAATATTAGATTTAGATGTTTCATACGATTCTGATATTGACAAAGTAAAAGAAGTTTTAAATTCTGTATGTAATAAATTTAAAACAGAAAAAAAATTAAAAGAAGTAACAAATCTTGGATTACAGAAACTAGATTCATCATCAATAGTATTTAGAATAATAATAGTATCCAGTTATGATAAAAAGGCTTCTTTAGAACGTGAATTGAGAGAACAAATATTTAGGGAATTATCTAAAAACAATATAGAAATACCTTATAATAAGTTGGTGATATATAATGGATAAAGAATATAAATTAGGTTCAATAGTAATAATGAAAAAACAGCATCCGTGTGGAACAAATCAGTGGGAAGTAGTACGAGTAGGTGCTGATATAAAAATTAAGTGTATTAATTGTTCTAGAACTATTATGCTTCCAAGAATAGAATTTAATAAAAAATTAAAGAAAGTAGAAAAATATTAGGAGGTCATATGAAAAATAAAAAAAGACCATTAGGCCCTGTCGTAGAGATTATTCTAATGGGAATAATAATATCTTTAATAAGCTTAGTGTGTAATTTATTAGGCGTAAGCGGTTATATAACTGATTCTTCTACGTTTGAAACAACAATGATAACAGTACAAAACATTCTAAGCAAAAAAGGTATTAAATATATATTAGAAGATTCATTAGTAAATTTTAGAAATTTAGAGCCACTTGTGATGATTATTATGTCTTTAATAGCGGTATCAATAATGGAGGCAAGCGGATTTTTAAAGCAATTATTTAACATATTTACTAAAATAAAGCCAAAATATGTAACATTTATAGTATTTTTTGTAGGAATAATATCAACAATATTAGGAGATTATAGTTATGCATTGTTGCTTCCTTTGTCAGGAATACTATATAAATACATACACAAAGATTCCTCACTTGGAATACTTACTATGTTTGTAGCTATTACAGTTGGTTACGGAATAGGAATAATTGCTAACTATCAATCATATGAATTGGGACTTTTAACACAAACAGCAGCACAAGATATAACACAAAATTATAAATATATACTTAGTTCAAACATATATTTTATGCTTATATCTACTGCCATAATAAGTTTGTTAGGAACAATAATGATAGAAAATATAGGAAAAAAATATCCTAGAAACGAAGAGATAGATAATCTAAATATATCTAAAAAAGCAAGAAATATAACTTTGGTAGCATTTATAGTTATGGTTATTACATTTGCTTACTGTATTATACCTGGATTACCTTTTTCCGGAATGCTTTTGAAGGATGATGAAGCTATATATGTAGCTAAGTTATTTGCACCTGGAGCGCCTTTAAAAGATGGTTTGATGTTTATTATAATAGGAGTACTAATGGTATGTGGATTCATATATGGTACAGTATCTAGAAACATAAAAAATTCAAGTGATTATAGTAATGCTCTTACTGTTTCTTTCAAAGATACAGGATACATATTTGTGCTATTATTTTTTATGTCATTACTATATGGTATAATTAATTATACCAAAATTGATCAAGTAATAATAACTAATATAATTAACTTTATAGGAACAAGTAATTTTAATGGATTAATATTAGTTATAACTTCATTTATTTCTATATTAATCATGACTATTCTTATGCCAAATACGTTAACTAAGTGGAATTTAATAGCTCCTGTATATATACCATTATTAATGAGAGCAAATATTACTCCTTCATTTACACAATCAATATTTTTAGCAGCTGACTCAGCAGGAAAATTATTTTCACCAATATACATATATTTAATAGTTACAATAGGCTTTATCTATAAATATAGAAAAGATGATACTACATCAATATTTCAAACTATGAAGAGAATAATGCCGGTAGCACTTGTACTAACACTTATATGGTTTGTTATAGTAATTGGTTGGTATTTGACTGGATTACCAATAGGAATTAATACATCAGTTACATTATAGGAGGATATATGAAAAATAAAGGTTTTACTCTTATAGAACTATTAGGCGTTATTGTTATATTAGCAGTCATATTAACTTTAGTTGCTCCAAATATTATAAATGCGGTTAAGGATACAACAGGTGAATTAAATAAATTAACAAAAAAATTAATATATAGTGCGACCGATGACTTAATGAGTGATAATAAAAATATGTTTGCAAAAACAAATGGCAGTATATATTGTGTTGGTATAGATGATATAGTAAAAAGTGGATATATAACATCTGAAGATTTAAAAAATGTTGATATTTCAAAGAATATGTCAGTTAAAATAACTTACAACAATGGTTATTCATATGACATAGTAAAAGGATCAGAATGTTTAGATGATAAGAAAACAGATATAGTTTATTCTATAACTTATACCAATATAATAGATAATAATTATCCAAAATTTATTAAGCGTGGAGAAAATATATTAGTTGATTTTGGTGAATATGCTAAAGAAATAACTTCAGTAAAAATTGATGAGGAAGAGACTGATGATTATGAGTACACAAACGGTGTATTATCAATATCAAATATCCTAGGAAATGTAGAGATAGTTGGAGTTAAAGATAATCCATATTCAGGATGGCTTACAGAACTTCCAAGCGAAGTTACTGAGGATAAATATGAAATTGTATCTAGAAAAGAATATAGAAGTAGAACTAAGACAACGACAACAACGTATTACTATTATAAAGATACAACAGGTTCATATTCAAAAACAAAGCCAAGTGGATGTTATAAAGTAAATACAAAAACAGTTACAGATTATGCTACTGTTTATAAGTTTATTAGATACACAAATTCAACAGGTGCTATGCAGAGTTATAAAGCAGGTTATACGCAAAATGGTATGACAACCAGTGCAAGTTATTATAATGAAGTATATGCTTACTCTTATCCTTCTGCTGCCCAGAATTTTGGTAATGGTTGGTGTAGATATGCATTAGCAAACTATACTATATATGCAACGTCAAATAATAAATCTAGTGTTGCTATAACAAAGAATCAAAATTATTATTATTCTAGTTGTACTAAGCCCACAACTATGTCAATAGCATCAGGATCACATACAGAATATCAATGTGTAACAAGAACATATACAACATCATCAAGTAGTAGTTTATCTGGTTATACTAAATATGATACAAAGACGAATACTACTTATGGAACATGGAGTAATTGGACAACTAAATCCGCAACAGCATCTTCTACTTTAGATGTCGAAACAAGAACGGTATATAAATACAGATTAAAGTAATTTACACTTTTTTACACCTTTTGTACGGTTTTAGTAAATAAATGTAAAAAACAAATTGACCTCTTTAAAAAACACATATATAATTTAAGTGTAATGTCAATATAGGGATTACGATTGAGTAGTTCTATAGAGAATAAAGGGGACATTTCTAAAAGTAAGTGATTTTTAAAAAATATTACTTACTTTTTGTTTATAATAATATATTTATCCCACATTTATAAAAAACAAAAACAATTTTATTGTTTTTTTATTTAAATTATAGTAAACTAGTATAGTGAAAGAAGTGATTTTATGAGCTTGACAGCCGGTATAGTTGGATTACCTAATGTAGGTAAAAGTACATTATTTAATGCAATAACAAAAAAAAATATTTTGGCAGCCAATTATCCATTCGCAACTATAGAACCAAATGTAGGAGTTGTAATAGTACCCGATAAAAGATTAGACTATTTAAATGATTTATATAAACCTAAGAGTCTTGTTCCCACTACTTTTGAGTTTACCGATATAGCCGGATTAATTAAAGGAGCTTCAACAGGAGAAGGCTTAGGAAATAAATTCTTATCTCATATACGAGAAGTAGACGCCATATGTGAAGTAGTAAGATGTTTTGAGAATAAAGATATTATACATGTAGAAAATAATATTGATCCAATAAGAGATGTTGAAATAATAGATACTGAACTTGTATTGGCAGATTTAGAAGTGGTTGAAAACAGATTTAATAAAATAGGGAAAAAAGCCGCACTTTCTAAAGATAAAGAAGTACAATTTGAAGCAAGTGTGCTTACTAAATTAAAAGAAGCCCTAGAAAAAAATATACCAATAAGAAAAATAGAGCTAAATGAAAAAGAATTATTATATATAAAACCATTTAACTTTTTGACAAAGAAGCCGATTATATATGTGGCAAATATATCAGAAGATGATTTACTGTTAGGTGAAAATAAATACGTAAAACAATTAAAAGAATATGCACAAGAGGAATGCTCTAAAATAGTTGTTATATGTGCGAAAGTAGAAGCAGATTTGTGCGATATGACAGAAAATGAAAAAAAAGATTTTTTGAATGAGTTAGGTGTAGCAGAAAGCGGTCTTGATAAATTAATTCACGCATCTTATTCAATTTTAGGTCTTAAAACATACTTTACTGCTGGAGAAGACGAAGTAAGAGCTTGGACATTTAAAAGTGGTATGAAAGCTCCTGAATGTGCTGGTATAATACATTCTGACTTTCAAAGAGGTTTTATTAAGGCAGAAATAATGAGTTATGAAGACTTAGAAAAATGTGGAAGTGAAAAACAAGTAAA
>CAKOXU010000011.1 GCA_934130235.1 uncultured Bacilli bacterium | reverse complement strand
AAAGTCGTAAAGACTTTTTTTTATTTATAATAATTTACATATTAAAACATAAATGTTATAATAATAATATAATAAAGGAGATAATAATATGAAAGTAAATAAAAAAGTAGTTGTAGCTTTAAGCTTTATTATAGGAGTAGCAATATTGGGAATAGTAATAAATGGTGTTTCTAATAAAAAGAATGGTGCTATTGCTACTAAACATGGCAATGTTAAAATAGTAAAATCAGAATCTAGTAAAATAGAACTAGAAGATTATACTACAAACGAATTTTCCATTAAGATACCAAAAGGGTGGAAAGTTGACACATTAGGTGATTATATTCATTATACGATTAAAGTATATAATCCGGACAATCCTATTTATCAGTTTTTCTTTAATATGAAAACGGAAGGATATAATAAATCAGAAGATGCTAAAAGATGGCAACAAAAGTATTATCCAAACAATATGTTTGCAAAAACTAGTGTAATAGCAACTAAAGATACTGAAGGATTTTATAAAATATTTAATGATTTAGGTACTTTAAATAATACTAGTACGTTTACGTTCCCTACATTAACTGAATTTACTGTAACTGATAATTTAGGTAAAGGTAGTCTAGGCGGAGATATGTTAAGAGCTACATTTAAGGACGCTAATGGTAAAGATGGCGAAGGGATATTTACAGCTTATGTATATGATGCTGGTCCATATTATGTTTATGAAAATATAATTTCAGGTAAACAAATAGATATACAATACTTGAATGTGTATGATGCCATTTTTATTACTGCCCCAAAAGATGAACTTATAGAGTGGCAGGATACATTAAATACTATTTGTTCTTCACTTAATTTTACTGATATATTTATAAATGGATTTAATAATCAGCAAGATGCTGTAATGAAAAACTTTCAACAAATTAGAGCAATAGGTAATCAAATAAGTGATGGAATAATGGATTCTTGGAAAAAGAGAAATACATCTTTTGACATTATGAGTCAAAAACAAAGCGATGCAACCTTGGGGTATGAAAGAGTATATGATACAGATACAGGAGAAATATATAAGGCATATAATGGATTTACAGATGATTATAGTGGAGAAAAGTATAAGAGTGTAACTGATAATATGTACGCTGAAAAAACAAGTGGTTATATAGAAAAATAGAAAAGGAGAAATATTTATGGAAAAATCAAAGGTATATTTTTGTAAGGATATAACAGAAGAAAATATTGTTAAAATGTTTGAGGTGTTAAATAAGGAGTTGCCAGGTAATGTTGCAATTAAGGTTCATTCAGGAGAACAAGGTAATAAGAATTATTTAAAACCAAGTTTTATTAAACCAATAGTTGATAAATTAAATGGTACTGTAGTAGAGTGTAATACTGCATATAATGGATCTAGAAATACAACAGAAAAACATAAAAAATTAATACAAGATCATGAATGGAATAAGTATTTTTCATTTGATTTAATGGATGAAAAAGAGGATGCTGTGCTACCAGCGGATAATGGTCTAGTACTAAAATCTAATAGAGTAGGAAAGAATTTACTAAATTATGATTCGATGTTAGTGTTATCTCATTTTAAAGGCCATGCAATGGGTGGATATGGTGGAGCTTTAAAACAACTATCAATAGGTTGTGCTTCCACTGCTGGAAAATCTTTAATACATACTGCTGGATTTACAGATAAGCAAGAAGAATTGTTTAATAATTTACCACCGCAAGATAGATTTTTAGAGAGTATGGCGGATGCAGCCTCATCTGTAATTAAATATTTTAATGGAAATATTGCTTATATAAATGTTATGAAAAATATTTCGAAAGATTGCGATTGTGATGGTAATGCAGCATCTCCATGTATGAATGATATAGGAATATTATCAAGTTTGGATCCCGTTGCTATAGATCAAGCTTGCTTAGATTTAATATATAATTCACAAGATGAAGGAAAGAAAGAATTAATAAATCGTATAGAATCTTTAAACGGTGTGCATACAATTGAGTCTGCTTATAAACTAGGTCTAGGTAATAGAGAATATGAATTAATAGAAATAAAATAAATATGAATTATCATAATTCATATTTTTTTATTATAATGTTATAATATTTATATGTGCAACTGATAGTTGACAAAAAACAACTAAAAATTGGTAGAAAAAAGTAACTAAACAATATAAACTTTATTTATGAAAGGAGATTTTATGAATAATTTGTCAGAAAATTTAAAAAAAATTAGAAAAGAGTATAATTTGTCGCAAGAACAATTGGCGGAAAAATTGGGAGTATCTAGACAGTCGGTTTCAAAGTGGGAATCAAGTCAAGCATATCCTGAAATGGATAAGTTAGTACAAATATCAAAGTTATATAACATTGATTTAAATGACTTAATTAATAATGATATATCTGAAGTTAACAAAAAAGAATCAAGTATTAATAAATATACAACATCATTTATTGAATTTATTACTGATACAATAAATATGTTTTTAAAAATGAATTTTAAATCTAAAATAAAATGTGTATTTGAACAAATTATAGTGATTTTATTTTTATATTTATTTTTTACATTTTTCAGATATTTAGGGCAAGCACTTTTTGATAGTTTGTTTTATTTAGCATCTAATAAGATATATTTTAGTATGTATAAAATATTAGATACAGCATACGTATTAGTAGCAACTTTAATGTCTATATTTATAACTGTACATATATTTAAAACAAGATATTTAAATTATTATATTTGTATAGAAGAGGATCAAACAAACGATAAAAGCAACGAAAAAAAATTATTCGTTGACGAAAAGCGAGATAAAATAATACTAAGAGATCCAAAACATTCAGAATATAATGTACTCAGTTTTATGGCAAAGTGTATTCTTGTATTAATTAAGTTTATGACTTTGTTTTTAGCGCTTTTATTATGTATTACACTAATAACCTTTGGTACTTTATTTATATTATCATTCGTTATAATTAAAACAAAATTAGTATTTTTAGGACTTATTATATGTTCTATTTCATGTATTGTAATTAACTCAAATATTCTTATATTGTTATTTAATTTTATATTAAATAAACAGAGTAATAAAAAAGCACTAATTTATACTTTTGTTGCCGCTTTAATACTTTTTGGAATAGGGTGTGGTATTTTCAGCTCTGGTATTACTAAATTTGATTATATTGATGTCTCTAGTAAAAACAGCAATGTTTATTTAGAAGATACATATTACGAAACTATGAATGATTCATTAATTATAAGCGATAACTATCATTTATATAATCTTGATTATAAAGAAGAAGATAGAAATGATATTAAAATAGTAATTAAACATACTAAGCTTGTTAAAACTGGATATTTTAAGGATGCCAACACGATTTATTTTACATATGAATATAATAGTAATAAATTTGAATTGTTAAGAGACGAAATAAAATATATTAATGAAATGAAATTCGTAAATTATAGTGATATTAAAATAACAATTTATGCATCAAAAGATAATATAAATAAATTAAAAGAGAATGCTAACAAATTTATTGATGAAGAGTAATTTTTTACTCTTTTTATTTGTGTTATAATAAGATAGGTGATTAAATGAACAGATGCAGCTGGTGTAACGAAAAAAATAAACAATATTTAGACTATCATGATAATGAATGGGGCCAACTAAATTTAAATGATGATTATTTATTTGAAATGTTAATACTTGAATCTTTTCAAGCAGGATTGTCATGGGAATGCGTATTAAATAAAAGAAACGATTTTCGTCACTCATATGATGATTTTGATGTTAATAAGGTTATAAAATATGATGATACTAAAATAAATCAATTAGTAAATAATAAAAATATAATAAGAAATAAATTAAAAATAAAATCAAGTATAAATAATGCTAAAGTATTTAAAAATATTCAATTAGAATTTGGAAGCTTTAAAGAATACTTAAATACATTTACAACTGGTAAAATTATTTATGAAACAAATAAGACTAAATCAGACCTGTCAGATAGAATATCTATAGATTTAAAAAAACGTGGAATGACTTTTGTTGGAACTACAATAATATATTCATATCTTCAAGCAATAGGTCTAATTTATTCACACGAAAAAGATTGCTTTATGTATAAAAAAGTATAATATTTATATTTAACAAGAATAAAAATTGTGTTATAATATTTATAGATGTGGATTCATCTAAAGAAAAGAGGTAAAATATGGAAAAATTAAATAAAAGAGGATTAATTTTAGGTATAATTGGTGCTGCATTAGCTATAATTCTAATTTGTTTATATGCATATTTAGATTTTAAACCTATGTTAAAAGAAAGTAAAGAATCAAATGAGATTGTAGAAAAGTTTTATAAAAAATATAATTCTAAAGAGAGAAGTATAATTTATTATGCTAAAGATAATTGCGCATATTGCAAAAAGCAAACTCCTATTTTAGAGGAATTAGCGGATGCTTATGATTTTGATTATTATTATATTAATACAAACTTATTAACATCTAAAGATATAAAGAAAATTACTAAAGAGTTAGATATTAAAAATGAAACTCCTATTACTGTTATTGTTGAAAATGGTAAGGTAATAGATAAACAAGTAGGATATGTAGATGGACCTACTTATACTGAATTTTTAAAAAATAATGAAATATTAGATTTTGATGCTCAATATCCAGGTGAAAAGGAAATCACATTTATTGACTTCGATAAATATCAAGAATTAATTAAAGATAGCGGTACAAATGTAGTGGTTATTGGTCAAACAGGTTGTAGCCATTGTGCAGCTATTAAACCAGTTTTAAATGAGGTTGCTAAAAAGTACAATGTTGTTATTAATTATTTAAATATAACTGATTTTAAAACGGGTGAAGAAGAGAAATTTTATCAAACGTTGACAGATATAAATTATGATGATGAAGATTATGTAAATAATGGTTCATTTGGAACACCTTTAACTCTTATTATTAAGAATGGAAAAGTTATAAAATATATCTCTGGTGAGAGAACACCTTCTGGATTAGTTAGAGAATTTAAAAAAGTTGGATTGATTAGTGAATAGGAGGTCTACATGAATAATAAGGCATTTGAAATAGTTAAAAAAGTTATAGTGGCAGTTTTGATTTGTATGTTGTTTTTAATAGTGTATGTTGCGATATACAATTCATCAAGCATGAAAACTATTTCAGATGTTAAGGAGTATGTTAAGACTGGGACTAAAGTATTATATATAACTAATAAAAAAAATTATAAAAAAGAAGTAAAAGAATTATTAGATAAATACGAAATTGAATATAAGTATGTTGATACAACTGATATAGATAAAATTGATAAAACTAGGTTAGAGAAATTGATTAACAGTAAATATATTACAAATATTATAGTTGTATTTGTAGATGGAAAAGTAAAGGATGCGTTAATTGATTATGAAAACTATGAGAGCTTAACTACATTTTTAAAGCATTATTCAATTATTCCAGAAGTATTAGATGATATTAGTGGTATATTTGATAATGTTGAAAATTCATTAGATACAGACTTTACTGTTTTATATTTACCATATAAATATAGTGAAGAAATAGATAATCAAGAAAAAATACTTAAAATTATTTGTAGTAAGTATAATATTAGTTTTAGACGTGAAAATATATATTTACTAAGTAGTACTCAACAAGAAAAGATTAATAAATTACTTCAGATTAGTGAAGTAGATGATCAAATAGTAATTTTTATAAAGAATAAAAAAATAATAGGTAGTGTTAGAGGACAAAAGATGAGATATCAATATATTGAACAGATGAATGAATTTGAATTTATTGATAATATTGATATCGTAAATGAAATAGGTACAGACTCGTTTGAAAAGCTTGTACATTCAGAAAATAAAAATATTATAGTTATAGGAAAAAATAATTGTGATTCATGCACTAAAGTATTAGATGTTATGAGTAATGTATTAGTAAATACAGATTATACTATAAATTATTTAAATGTGGAGACACAGGATAGTGATTTATATGTTAAAGTAAAGGATAAATTAAAAGAATTAGAATATGAAGAGGGAGTTTCGTTCCCGATGGTTTTAATAACTGAAAACAATAAACTTCTTGATTATTCAATAGACTTACCAACAGAGCAGTATCTTATTGATATGTTTACAGAGAATGGTATAATAAAGTAGAGGTGTATAAAATGTTAATATATGAAAAAGCAAAGAGATTTAAAAAAAGTTATCCATTTACAGTAGCATGGCGACTTAAGGCACATTCAAAAGTAATAGAGAAACATCTTAATCCCGATGAAGAAGTAATATATGTATTTGCTGCTCAACGAAATTTTTCTTCGTTTGACTTGTTTTCTACGTATTTAATTGCGTTGACTAATAAAAGAATAATTTTAGCACAAAAACGTATATTATTTGGTTATATTTTTCTTACAATAACACCAGATATGTTTAATGATTTAACTGTAGATGCCGGCATGTTATGGGGAAAAGTTAATATAGATACTGTTAAAGAAACTGTGACATTGTCAAATATATCTAAATCAGCACTTCATGAAATACAATCTGAAGTAACTGAGTATATGATGAATGAAAAGCAAAAATATGTAAGGGAAGAAGATAGATAAGAGTCTATCTTTTCTCATAAAGGAGTAAATATGAGTAAGAAACAAAAAGCATTTTTATGTTTTATAATAATGTTATTAATAATATTATTGATTAAATCTTGTACAATTAATAATAAACTTAACTATACAATCAAAGTTAAAAAAAATAGTTTCAATGTATTACAATTAAAAGAGAATAAATCAACATATATAGAAATTAAACACAAAGGAAATATTTATCCCATAAAGATATACAAGAATTATAAAAATAATAAGCAATTAATAACTAATATTTATTATTATAAAGATTCTAATTATGAATGTGTTGTTCCAGAAATAAATAAAAAAATTATCATAGATGGAATGTGTTATAATAACAATATACTGTATAATTTGAATGATTTAAGTGAGTCTAATGAACTAAAAAAATTTGTAAACAGTATTCCTAATTATGATAAAAAAGTGTACAGTGATAACTTATCAAGTGGAGTTAAAACTTCAACAATTACTTATTACAAAAGTAATAAAATAGATAAATCAGTCGCAGTATCTACATATAAAGGACTTTACAATAAGGGTAAAATTGTAAACATATTTAAAAAAGATATATATGAAAATAATTTACACATATTTTTAGATCATTATTATGTAAGTGCTGATTATAATTCAATATATACATTTAATAAGTTCTATGTTGTCGATTTGTATACAAATAAAGTAAAAGAATTAAAATTAGACAATGATATATCATTTGATTCCTATATTCAGGGAGTAGTGGATAATAAAATATATTTATATGATAAAGATAATGAGCTTCAGTATGAAATTGATCCTGCAAAAAACAAAATAGTTATTATATCAAATGATAAAGTAAGATATTATAAAAATAGTAAGTGGGAAAGTATATCATATGTAAAGGCAAACAAAGGCGTTCTTTTTGATTTTACATCATTAGATGACCCATATAAAGATAAAGAGTTATATAGAAATAATGATGGAACAATATATTACTTAATAGATAATAATAAGCTATATAAAATAAATAAAGAGAGTATAGATACAAAAAAATATTTACGAGATATTGATTCAAATATAAAAGCTAGCGATGATTATATTTATTTTATAGAAGATAATATCTTGTATTATTATAGTGATAGTACTGGATTTAAAAAAATATTAAAAAATACTGAGTTTGAGTTTAATAAAACAATTCAGTATTATATATATTAAAAAAAATAAAAGTATAGTATAATATATTTAGAATTGGAGGTATTATGAAAACAATATTAACAGGAGATAGGCCTACTGGGAGACTACATTTAGGCCACTATTTTGGTTCTTTAAAGAATAGAGTAGAATTACAAAATGAAAACGATACATATATTTTAATAGCGGATGTGCAAGCTTTAACAGATAATTTTGATGATCCGGATAAAGTTAGAAGGAATGTAAGAGAAGTCGCACTTGATTATTTAGCTGCAGGGATAGATCCTAAACAATCTCATATTTATATACAATCATTAATACCAGAAGTAGCCGAACTTACTGTGTATTTTTCAAATTTAGTTACAGTTTCTAGATTGTATAGAAATCCAACAACTAAATTTGAAGTAATGCAGAAACAAGATAAATTTGGCAAAGAAGGTTCATCAATCACATATGGATTTTTAGGATATCCAGTAAGCCAAGCAGCGGATATAGCATGTGTTAATAGTAATTTAGTTCCAGTTGGAGAAGATCAACTACCTCATTTAGAACAGGCTAGAGAAATAATTAGAAAATTTAATTCCATATACGGAGAAACATTTAATATTCCAGAACCAGTACTATCAAAAAATCCTAGAATAAAAGGATTGGATGGAAATGAAAAAATGAGTAAATCCTTAAATAATTGTATATACTTAAGCGATGATTATGATACAATCAAAGAAAAGATAATGGGCGCAATTACGGATCCATCAAAAATAAAAAAAGATGATCCAGCTAATCCTGATATTTGTATGGTATATTACTATCATAAATTAATATCAAATCCAAACCTGGAAAGTGTATGTAGTGAATGTAAAAGCGGCCAACGCGGATGTGTTACATGCAAAATGGAACTTGCAGCTCGTATTTCTGAATTCTTAAAGCCTATGCAAGATGTAAGAAAATATTACGAAAATCATCCTGAAGAGGTGGATAGTATTTTAAAAGAAGGAACTCAAGCAACTAAGAAAAAAGCAGAAGAAGTTATGAAACGAGTACGTGAAAATATGAAATTGGATTATTTTAAGTAAAAAGGTAATAAAAAGTCAAGAAAATCATATATTTTTATTGACTTTTTTCTTATTTTTTAGTATTATTTTAGTTGGTACATTTAATCCCACATTTAACAAGTCCTGGGAAAACTTGTTATATGTAATGGAGAAAGGAAATAAATATGAAGAATTCTTATATGCAAAAAAAGGAAACTGTAGAACGTAATTGGTATGTTATAGATGCTGAAGGTGTTAATTTAGGACGTTTAGCAACTAGAGTAGCAGATGTATTACGTGGTAAGCATAAACCTACATATACACCACATATTGATTGTGGAGATTATGTAATAGTAGTAAATGCTTCAAAAGTTAATCTAACAGGAAATAAATTAAATGATAAAATTTATTATAACCACTCTGGCTATACTGGAGGATTAAGAGAGAGAACTGCTAAAGAGATGAGAGAAAATTATCCAGTAGAGATGATTGAAAGAGCTGTAAAAGGAATGATACCTCATACTAGATTAGGTAGACAAGTAGCTAAAAAATTATTCGTTTATGAAGGAAATGAACATCCACACATGGCACAAAAGCCTGTTGAGATGAAAATTAAATAGGAGGTTTTTAAATGGCAAAAGTATTTATAGGAACAGGTAGAAGAAAATCAGCAGTAGCTCAAGTTAAAATGACTTCAGGTACTGGTAAAATTACCGTTAATGGTGTAGATGTTAATGAATTTATGCCTTATGCAACTTATGTTATGGATTTAAAACAACCTTTAGTAGCTACTAATAATGAAAATTCATTTGATATTGAAGTTAAAGTATCAGGCGGTGGACAATCCGGACAAACAGGAGCTATTCGTTTAGGTATTACTAGAGCTTTATTAGAATATGATAAGGCTAATGAAAAGAATGAAGATTCTTATAGAAAAATATTAAAAAAGGCTGGTTTTATTACTCGTGATTCAAGAGCAAAAGAACGTAAGAAACCAGGTCTTAAAGCAGCTCGTAGAGCACCTCAATTCTCAAAGAGATAATTACAGTTTTACAAACATTGGAGTATTCCAATGTTTTTTTGCAAAAACTTTATAATGTGATAAAATAATAATGTGATGTATATGATATTTAATAAAATAATAAAATATAATATGAGCTTTTTAAAAAATAATTTAATTGCCCATAGAGGCATACATAATTCAACAATACCTGAAAATACACTTGTGGCTTTTAACAAAGCAGTAGAAAAACATTATTTGATAGAACTCGATATACATATATTAAAAGATAATACAATAGTAGTGTTTCACGATTACAATATGAAGAGAATGACAACTGTTAATAAGTATATTGAAAATATGACATATAATGATTTAAAAAAAATTAAAATAAAAGGTGGATATAAAATCCCTAAATTAAAAGAAGTATTAAACTTAGTAAATGGAAAAGTTGGAATTATTATTGAAGTTAAAGACAACAATAATAATTCAATATTTGAAAAAGAACTATTAAAAGAACTTGACGGATATAAAGGTGATATTGCAATTAAATCATTTAATCCATACGTTATTAAAAATCTAAATAAGTTAAAGTGTAGATACCCAGTAGGACTTTTATTAGATGGTAAAATTAGTATGAATATATTTAAAAAAATATATTACAAGTTTTTAAAAATAGACTTTATTTCCATTAACGTAAAGAAAAACACTAACGTTAAACAAAATAAATATCTAGTATTAGGTTGGACAATAAAGTCTAAAGAACAGTATAATAAATATAAGGATAAATATGATAATTTGATATGTGAAAATATATTATAGTGTGTTAGAATATATATAGAAAGAAATGATGTTATGCAAAGAATTAGTAATGAATGGAAGGATTACGAGTGTATTTCAGCTGGTAATGGTGAAAAGTTAGAACGTTGGGGAAATGTTATATTTAGAAGACCTGAACCACAAGCAATGTGGAATATAAATAAAAACGATTTATGGAATAAAATCGATGGATTTTATCATCGATCAAATAAGGGTGGTGGATATTGGGATTTTTATACAAAATTACCAGATTTCTGGACTGTAAAATATAAAAACTTGACATTTAAAGTAAGCCCTACAAATTTTAAACATACAGGATTGTTTCCAGAACAAGCTACTAATTGGGATTTTTCAATGAACAAAATAAAGAATTCAAAAAGAAACGTGAGAGTTTTAAATTTATTTGCATATACAGGTGCCGCTACAATGGCTGCTTCTATGGCAGGAGCGGAAGAAGTTGTACATGTAGATGCATCAAAAGGAATGATAAGTTGGGCAAAAGAAAACATGAAATTATGTAATCTTGAAAATCACAAAATAAGATTTATAGTAGACGATTGCTTAAAATTTGTACAAAGAGAAGCACGACGTGGAAAAAAATATGATGCAATTATAATGGATCCGCCAAGTTATGGTAGAGGACCAAATGGCGAAGTATGGAAATTTGAACAAAATTTAGATATACTTATAAATGCATGTATGCAAATACTTAGTGATAAACCTTTATTTTTCTTAATAAATGCGTATACAACAGGTATATCTGCTACAGTACTTTATAACATACTTAAAACTACTATGGAAGTTAAATATGGTGGTTCAACAGAATCTGGAGAGATAGGGCTTCCTATTACGGATAATAACTTAGTATTACCGTGTGGAATATATGGAAGATGGGAAGCAAATGATTAATATAATATATGAAGATAATCACTTATTAATAGTAGAAAAACCTGTTAATATGCCAGTATGCGAAGATTCTAGTAGGGATATGGATTTATTGACATATTTAAAAGGATATATTAAGAATAAATATAATAAACCAGGCAATGTATATTTAGGGCTTGTTCATAGACTAGATCGTCCCGTCGGCGGAATAATTGTATTTGCCAAAACAAGTAAGTGCGCATCTAGATTAAGCGAACAAATAAGAAATAAAACATTTAAAAAAACTTATTATGCAGTAATAGAAGGCAAAATACAAAATGAAGGTACATACAAAGACAGACTATTAAAAGATTCAAGAAATAATAGTGTTAAAATAGATAAAAATGGTAAGGAATCAGTACTGAACTATAAACTTATTGATTATAATAAAGACTATTCCTTAGTTAAAATTAATCTAATAACAGGTAGATCACATCAAATAAGAGTTCAGTTTTCATCTAGAAATCATGCTCTCTATGGTGATCAAAAGTATAATAAGAACTCTAAAGTTGGACAGCAGATAGCGCTTTTTTCTAATAAAGTAGAATTTGTTCATCCAACAACTAAAGAAAAACTAGAATTTATTTTGCCATTGCCAAACAAATATCCTTGGAATATATTTAAAAAAAGCATTTAATAATGCTTTTTTACATATACATTAATATGAGAAAATATTACGTGTTATTTTTATTTATATTATTAGTATGTACATTTGGATTTGTCAGCGCTTCAACTAATAAATCAGAATTAAGGCTGTTGACTAAAGTAATATATTTGGATGCTGGACATGGCGGTTTGGATCCAGGTTCTACATATAAAAACATATATGAAAAAGATATAAACTTATCAATAGTCAAATGCTTAAAACAACAACTAGAAAAAGAAGGCGCGATTGTATATTTAACTAGAAGTGGCGACTATGATTTAAATAGTAATAAAGCAGACAGAAAAAAGAGTGATTTAAATAATAGAGCACGAGCAATTAATGGCTCTAATGCCGATATGTACATATCAATACATTTAAACTCAATTTCCTCATCAACGTGGAGTGGAGCACAAGTTTTTTATGATGATGTAAATAATAAAAATAAACTATTAGCAAGTATCTTGCAAAAGAAATTTAAAGCTAATTTAAAAACAAATAGAAAAGTAAAAGAAATAAAAACAATGCTTATGAATAGAAAAATAACAATACCAGGAGTATTGATAGAAGCAGGTTTCTTATCTAATCCTAGTGATAGATATCTACTTCAAAAGAAAGATTATCAAAATAAAATTGCAGAAACTATAAAAGAGGGAATAATAGAATATTTTAACAAATAAATTTGTTATACAAAAGGACATAAACTAGTCCTTTTTTTCATATCTTTTTATAGGTGATAAAATGAAGAAGATTTTAGCTTTTTTATTGCTTATTATTCCTATGAATTATAAAGCAATAGAAACTTCAGCAACAAGTGCTATTTTAATGGACATGGATACACATAGAATTATGTATGCTAAAAATATACACAATGTAAGAAGTGTAGCAAGTATTTCTAAAATAATGACAGCTATAATAGCTATTGAAAGTGATAAATTAAATAAAACAGTAATTATTGGAGATGAAATTAATAAAGCATATGGTTCAGGTATATACATTAAAAAAGGTGAAAAACTTCTTTTAATAGATTTAGTGTATGGGCTTATGCTCAGGAGTGGAAATGATGCTGCTGCATCCATCGCACACTATGTAGGAAAAAATGAGGAAAATTTTGTAAAATTAATGAATGAAAAAGCAGTTGATATAGGTATGAAGAATACAACTTTTAATAATCCAAGTGGTCTTGATCAAGATAAGGGAAATTATTCTACAGCCTATGATATGGCTATTCTTACTAGTTATGCTATGAAAAACAAAATATATAGAAAAATTACTTCAACTAAAGAATATAAACTAAATACTAATATGAATAATTACTTATGGAAGAACAAAAATAAGCTTTTAAAAAAATATAAATATACTACAGGTGGCAAGACAGGATTTACAGAAAATGCACGTAGGACATTAGTTACAACAGCCACTAAAGATAATATGAATCTCGTAGTAGTGACTCTTAATGATTCAAACGATTGGTATGATCATGAACAACTATTTGAGTATGGTTTTGCTAATTATAAAACATACAAAATACTTAATAAAGGAAAAATAAACATATACTCTAAATACTACAAAAATTATAATTTATATATTAAAAAAAATTTTAATTATACACTTTCATTGAATGAAAAAGGTAGCATAAAAGTAAAATATAAATTAGAAAAATACAAACATATTAACAATGGAAAGAAGATAGGAACTGCATATGTCTATTTGGGTGATAAATTAATACACAAAGAAAAAATATATATATCCAAAAAAAATAATACTAAAAAAGGAATTCAAAAAGTATGGTAAATATTATTTGGATGTCATTTTTGGTAATAGGTATTACATTTGGTATTTTATCCGGTAATGTTAAACTCATTAATGATACTATAATAGAAAGTTCAAAAACTGGACTTGATATGATAGTAAAAATTTTTCCTGTTTTAGCTTTGTGGATGGGATTAATGGAAATAGCCGAAAAAAGTGGATTATTAGATAAAATGTCTAAATGTATATCGCCATTATTGATAAAACTTTTTCCCGAAATACCTAAAGGGCATAAATCAATAAGTTTAATAGCAAGTAATATAATTGCTAATATTTTTGGACTAGGTAGTGCCGCAACACCTTTTGGATTAAAAGCAATGCATTCCTTGCAAGAGTTAAATGAAAAAAAGGATACTGCGAGTAGGTCAATGATAACTTTTTTAGTAATAAATACTAGTGGAGTTACATTAGTTCCGACAACGATAATTTCACTTAGGATGATGTATAAAAGTATAAATCCAACAAAAATAGTTTTTGCTTGTATATTGGGAACTATTATATCAACTATAGGTGGAATAATAATAGATAAAATATTAGCTAGGAGGTATAAAAATTAATTTTATATCAAATTTAATATTACCAGCATTAGTTTTATTAATAGTACTATATGGCTATTTTAAAAAAGTTGAAATATATGATACATTTATAGATGGAGTAAAAAAAAGCTTTCCAATGATTAAAACATTATTTCCAACTTTTTTAGCTATGATATTGGGAATAAATTTATTAATAAATAGTGGATTTTTAAATTTAGTTTTAAAGTTATTTCAACCTATATTAAATCTATTAAAAGTACCTGTAGAAATATTTCCACTTGCAATAATTCGGCCAATATCGGGCTCTGCAGCCCTAGCATATTTAAATAACATATTTAAGGTACATGGACCGGATTCATATATAGGCACTTTAGCATCAGTTATGCAAGGTTCTACCGAAACAACTCTATATGTAATAACGTTATATTTTACTACAGTTGGAGTAAAAAAAATTAGATATGCATTAAAAGCAGGATTAATAGCGGATTTAATAGGAATAATTGCAAGCATTTTTATTACCCAATTATTATTTTATTGATTAAAACTAATAAATCATGTATAATTAAATAGGTGATTAAATGCAAAGATTACAGAAGATTATTGCTGATTCTGGCTATTGTTCTAGAAGAAAGGCAGAAGAATTAATTAGTCAAGGTAAAGTATATGTTAATGGTGAAAAAATTACTACAATGGGATTTAAAGCAAGTGATACTGATTATATAGAGGTAGAAAACAATCCTCTAAACAAAAAAGAAGATAAAGTATACTATGTTTTAAACAAACCAAGATCTGTAGTAGCAACATCACATGATGAAAAAGGAAGAAAAACCGTTGTAGATTTGATTAAAACAGATAAAAGAATATATCCCGTGGGAAGGCTTGATTATGACACCACAGGACTCATTATATTGACTAATGATGGATTATTAACAAACTTTTTGTTGCACCCTAAAAATAATATAGAAAAATTATATATTGCAAAAATAAAAGGTATAATTACTAAAGAAAAATTATCACGTTTATGTAATGGAGTTTTAATAGATGGAGTAAAGACGTCAAAAGCTAAAGCCAGAATAAAAAAAATAGATAAAAAAAATAATACATCTATAGTAGAATTGATTATACATGAGGGTAAAAATCATCAAGTTAAAAAAATGTTTGAAGCAATTGGATTTAATGTAATAAAATTAAAAAGAGAAAGCATTGCTTTTCTGACTCTTGATGGACTTAAATCTGGTGAATATAGACAATTGAGTATTAAAGAAGTTAAAAAATTATATGGAGAAAAAAAATAGCTTAATCGCTATTTTCTTTTTCTATTGCTGAAACAGGACATCCTTCAAATGCATCTTGTGCATCATCAATTAACTCCTCGTTAATTATAGTATCTTTTGCTACTGCCAATCCATCATCGTCTATATCAAAAATTTCTGGACATATAGCCGCACATGCACCACATCCAATACAAATATTCTTATCAACTTTCATTTTCATAATAATTCCTCCATTAAGATTATATATAAAAAATGTTAAAAAATCAATCAAATCGTTTTAATATTTTTAAAAATATGATATATTAATATTAGGGTGATAGTATGTCTAGTAGAATGGAACGCTATTCTAACGTTAATAATTCAAAATATAATAAACGTAGTGAAAAAAATAAAAGCCTATATTCACAGATTGAAGATTTAAAAGCTTATACTAATATTGAGGGAGTAGCTACCATAGAAAAAACAAATGAAATAGATATAACAAAGGTAAAAGATATGCTTAGAAATAGAGAAAACTATAAAAAGCAGAAAAGATTTGGCGGAGTTATGGGAGAAGAGAGTATAGTTGAAGATCCAATAAAAGAAGAACATTATGAACAAAAAAATTATGATATAAAAGATATATTATCAAAAGTTAAAAAAGATACAGAGCCTAAAAAAGATTATAAATTAACATCAGAACAATATGAACTATTGAGAAATTTAAAAAACCGAGAATATGATTTTGAGAAAGAAGAAAATGAAATAAAAGAATTACTTAATACTATATCATCTAATAAAGAATTGAATGAATTAAAAGACGCTAATGATGTAGGTCTTCTTGATGACTTAAAGTCTGATACAATGGTTGGAGATGCATCATCAATTAAAAAGATAATAGAACAGGAAAAAGAAGTAGAGAAAACAATAGAAGAACCAGAAATAGACAAATCATTTTATACATCAAGTTTTGGATTTACACAAAGAGATTTTGAAGAATTAAAAAATATGAATCATACAATAAAAAAGAGTAATAAGGCAATAATTGTACTTCTTAGTACTTTAATCTTTATAGTTCTTGTAGTAATTGTTTGGATATTTGTAAAATAAAATCAGAAATAATTATGAGTTATTTCTGATTTTTAGTTTAATATAAATAACAATAAAAATGGGTATAAATATTAAATTTATGCAGAAGTGTGCATATTTAATAAGTACATCATTAAAAAAAACATCATAGATAGAAGCACCTATAGTTGTAATAAAAACTAAAATGCATATTATTAGATTTATAATATTTTTATTAATATTTATTGTACACTCAATATTTGATTGTATAAAGTATATAGAAAAAGTAATAAAAATAAACATATCAAAAAGCCATTGAATCGCTAATATACTATCAATTTTTGTATCCATACCTAAGATAGATATATTTCTTAGAACTAAAAATTCAGGATATTCATATAAACTTGATAAATTCGGGCCAAAAATTCCAAGTGTAACAACATATACAATAATTAATGTTAATATTGCTAAAATAGATGAGATAATTAAAACTTTTTTTGCATTAATACTTTCAATAGAACTTTTTGGTAATGTTGTAATAAGAAACATAGGGAAAATATTATAAGCCAAAATAGAACTAATACAATTAAAATATGCACTACCTTTTATTTGAAAAACTGGTAATAATTTAGATAAATCAGTTAAATTTAATAATCCTAATAAACTGAGTAAAAACAATGAAAATCCAATAAAAAATAATACAGTTGATGTTCTAGTAATTGTATGAATACCTTTTGAGAGAAGATAATAAATAGAGGACATAAAAATAGTTGCTATTATAATTATAGGAGTTTTATCTAAAAATTGACTATGAATAAAATTATTTAAATTAATAAAATTAAATACAATTAAAATAAACAATAACAAATATATTAAAATTAGAATAAATTTACCGAAATAATTATTAAATAACGATTTTATCTTTTGTGAAAAATTATCATTTAAATTATAATTAATGAATTTATTTAAAAATAAAATATATATGATTATAAAAAATAATGACAATATAAGTAAAAACCAACCATCTTGTTTTGAAACTGTAATAAGATAGTTAAATGTAATACCTATAAAGAATGCTCTTATAATAAAATAGTTGAGAATACCTATTTCTACTGCATTAATTTTTCTATTCATCTAATTTCTCCTTTATACTAGTTTTAGCAGTTCCCTTACTATCAATATTGATAGTGCATTTAACCTTTGTTTTAACATTAGGAAGAATATCATTATGCCAATTATTCTCCACAGATTTAAAGTATTTTGGATACTTTTTATAAAATAATTCACCAAATCCTAAAATATCAGTTTTTTCATCTTTAGCTAAATTTATAGCTTTATTCACAATCCTTACTAGTTCTTTTTCAGCTAATTTTTGTATCTTAATAGTTGTATTTACATCAGTTAAATCTATATTAGAATCAACTTCAGTTATAATAGTTTTAGCTTTAATATTAATATCTACAGCAGGACTATTATTTATAAGCTTGACCTTGCTTTTAGATTTTAAACTTTCAGTTTTTAAAACAATGTATCCATCATTATACTTAATAGTAATATACATTTCTTCCATTTCATTATTTAAAATATTAATACCTCTCGATTCATCTTTGGTTGTCCATTTAACAAATTTATCATTCTTAAATATACCCAAGGTATCTAACTTTATCATAGCTTTAGGCTGTGTTGACTCTAAGTTTTCATTAGATGAGCCTTTTTTCTTGTTGCCCAGGATTTTAATTGAATTTATAGTAATATTTTGACCTTTGTTCAATAGTATTTCTAACATATGATTAAAATCAAGCGCATAGACAACACCCTGTAATTCCGATGTTGAACTAATGTTTTCATATATATTTTGAGATGGAAAGCTTGATAATGGAGTAGTTACTTTAAGAGCATCTTTAGCTTTACAATCACGTGCTAAAATTACAAAAAAATCTTTCCTTACTTCTGGGAATCTAACAAAAAAATCTATAACATTTGAAACTCCTTCTTTAGCAATTTCATCTGAAATAATAAGTATTGAAGTATGACCTATATATAACTCCTTTGGAGTTATTAATCCAATATTTTTAATGGCTTCATATATGCTTTTTCCTTTTCCAGAATAAACTACTATTTTAGATTCTGAATCTTTTGTATCAGAGTTGTTGTTTATAGAATTAG
The DNA here is from genome assembly GCA_934130235.1 of uncultured Bacilli bacterium. Classification (GTDB taxonomy): domain Bacteria; phylum Bacillota_I; class Bacilli_A; order RF39; family UBA660; genus UMGS1613. The sequence goes on along the minus strand of CAKOXU010000011.1, from coordinate 7,936 downwards.
AAATTAAAAAGCTAACTTCGTATTTTCCATTATCTGCTTTGTCTATAGCAATACCAGTTACTATACAATAATTATTTAATTCTTTATAATTCCAACATCCAGTTAATAGAAGAATTAAAATAAGGCTAATTATTATTTTTCTCATTTAAAACCCTCATCTTTCTTTTATTTTTTGTTAAAAAAGTAGGCCTAAATTTAATTTTTTTTCTGTTTACACGAATAACACTGTCTTTTAAACCATTAACACTTAAAGGACTAATAGGAGCCAAGTAAGGTACCCCTAAACATTCCATTGAAGCAAGTCGTGTAATAAAAATAATTTGTCCCACCATTATTCCAACTATTCCTAAAGCAATGCCGAAAATTATAAATATAATCCTCCATTCTCTTAGCGCATTTATCATATCAACATCGTAAAAAACCAATTCGGTAATGGAGGTAATAGCCACAATAATTATAACAATGGGTGAGACTAATCCTGCATTAACAGCAGCATCACCTAGTATTAATGCACCTACAATATTCATAGCGCTACCGGAAAAACTAGGAGAATGGACATCAGCCTCTCTAAGAATTTCAAATATTAATACAAAAAGTAGTACTTCGACTGCAGTCGGAAAAGGTACTCCTTCCCTTTGCATTGCCAGAGAAATAAGAAGCTGGTCTGGTATAATTTCCTGATTAAAAGTTATAAGTGCTATATAAATTGCAGGAGTAAAAGCAGTAATAAATAAGCATAGAAATCTTAATATTCTACTAAAAGATGCATTGACTGGCTTTTGATAATTATCTTCGGGAGAATTAAAAAAATCAGCGAGTACAGCAGGCATAATTAGTACAAATGGTGTGTTTTCAACCAGTATAATAATTTTTCCGTTCAATAACGATGTAGAAGCTAAATCTGGCCTTTCAGTACTTATAACCTTAGGAAACAATGAATCATTTTTTTGCTTAATTAATTCACGAATATATCCACTATCTAAAATTCCATCAATATCGATTTGATCTAACTTTTCCTTTAAAATGTTAACAGAATCAATAGATGCAATATCACTAATATATGCAATAGATACTTTTGTCTTTGTTCTTCTCCCAATTATATGTTCATCAAATACCAATTTAATATCTTTGACTCTTTTTCTAATTAGTCCAATATTTTTTTGATAATTTTCGGTAAAACTATCTTTAGGTCCACGTACAATTGGTTCACTTGTGGATTCACTGACGCCTCTATCTAGACTTTCCTTCACTTCAACACATATAAATTTTTTTGTATTGTTAAATAATATAACTATAAATCCATTGAATAAATAATTATATAATTCAGTATCATCTTGTCCTTCTTTTATAGTACCACTATAAATACTGTTTTTTATTTCATTATATATTGACTCAAAAGTAAAAGAATTACTTTTTATAATAGCTTTATTTACTAATTCACCAATTTTATCATCACTACATAAGCTCTGTAAAAAAACATATCCCACTTGTACGTTAGACTTTTTAATTATTCTTGTTGTCACATCTGCACTATTATTCAATGTATTTATAATCTTTTCAATAGATTTTTCTAAGTTAGATTTAAACAACATAAAATCACCTAAAAATATTATTTACAAAAAATAAATATTTATTATTTTTCTTTACTTAAAATAAAAACTATACTATAATAGTTAACTAAGGTGATCAAGATGTATGCAGTTGAGATAAATAATTTTAATTATGAGGAAAAATTATTAAATATTAATTTAAAAATAGAAAAAAACACCTTCAATTTATTAATGGGTAAAAATGCTAGTGCGAAGACAACTTTACTTTATAATATAGCCTATTTAAATAATTTTTTAAATAATAAATCAACTATAAAAATTGAAGGAAAGCAGTTAAATGAAAAAAATATTAACCTATTGAGAAAGAGTATCGGATATATACCACAAAAACAAATATTTATAAAAAAAATAGTGTCTGATGAAATTTTATTTGGATTAATAAATTTAGGAAATTCTATTAGATCATCAAAGAAAAAAATGTACGATACATCAAAAAAATTAGGCATAGATTATTTATTAACAAAAAAAACTAATGAACTATCAGAAAGTGAAAAAATATTAGTTTCTATTTGCGCTGTTATAGTATGTGAACCAAAAATTATTATTATAGATAACGCATTAGACTCATTAAACTATAAATTAAAGGAGAAAGTGCTACATATATTAAAGAATATGTTAACAGATTTAACGGTAATTTATACCACAAATAATCCTGAGGATATTTATATGGCGGATAATATAATAATACTTGATGATAAGCAATTATCATGCTTTAAGTCTAATGAATTAGTATTAGATGATAAAAGATTATATAAAATCAATTCTAAATTACCGTTTCTATCTGAACTATCACAAAAATTATTAATATATAAAATAATTGATGAGCCAATTTATAATGAAGAAGAGATGATTAATAAAATATGGAAATAAATTTAAGTAATGTTAAAATTAATACAATAAATAAAACTATAAACACTTCTATTACAGATGATAAAATATATTTTTTGGTAGGTAAAAATGGTAGTGGAAAAACTAGCGTTTTAAAAACAATTGGCGGATTAATTAAATCGGATTCAGGCGTTATTTATATAAATAATCATCCAAAGACTATGTCGATACTAAAATATAAAACATACTATTTACCTGAAAATTGCACCGATTTTATTACAAACCTTAAAGTGATAGATGAAATAAAATCTATTGCTCCAGATTATAATGCTGACAAATTAAATCAATTTATAAAATTGATGTGTTTAAATGAAAAAATATTAAAATCAAATACATATGAGTTATCATTTACAGAACTAAAAAAAATAGTATTGATATCAATGCTATTAAGTAATAGAAAAGTATTGTTATTGGATAATGTTGATACCTATTTGGATCAAAAATCAATTGATGGTTTAATAAAAATAATAAAAAGTATTAAAAGAGAAAGAAAAATAATAATAATGGTATCTAACAACACAGATTTGATACTAAAACTTGGCGACTCTATACTAGTTTTAGATAAACTAGGAATTACTAAAAAACAAAAAAATGAACTACTTTTTGATGCCAAATCACTCGAACAATTAGATTTACAACAGCCTACAGTAATTAAACTGGTAAATAAAATAGAGAAAAGAACATCTGTAAAATTTAATTATAAAAATATAGAAAATATAAATGATTTTATAAAGGAAGTGTATAGAAATGTCTAAACAACAACAATTATTTACTTATAAGTTACCTGTAAAATCATTTGATGAAAAAATGTATGATATAATATTTAAGAATACTACTAGTTCATACAAACTTTTAATAGCTATAAGTTTCTCGATATTTGTAATACTATCAAAAAATATTTTTGAATTACTGGTTGCAACTGCTATTGTATTTATTTTGATGCGTATTTTAAAAAAGAGTGTAAAGTACTGTGTTGAAATTATTAAAAGAATTTTTCTGTGGTTGATATTTATTTCAGTATTATATATAATATTATATAATGACCACGTGGGACTATTAGTACTAAATATAAAGATAGTATACATAATTATTTGTGTGTCTTTAATAGTCAGCGAATTGGATTTTGACCAATTGAATAAAGGAATAAATTTCATTTTTAAACCGTTATCAAAGCTAACATATAAACTGTATGATTTTACTTATAACTTGTCAATTGTTCTTTATACTTTTTCAAATTATATAGATTATATGTCTAAAGAGCATAATAATTCATATAAAGAAATTACTAGTTATTGTCAAAAAGAAAAGACTGCATGTGTGAGTTATATCAATTATATTCAACAATTACTGGGTATAATTAAAATAAAAAATTATTCTATCAATAATGTAGATAAAATGAATCAAATAAGTAAAACACGTATTATAATTATTGATTTGTGTTTGTTATTAATGCTGTATATTTTTAGGAAGTGATTTTATGAAATATTTTATGACATTTTCTTATGATGGATCTAAATATAAAGGTTATCAAAAACAAGTGGGCCAGCCACGCGTAAAAACAATCCAGGCCGAAATAGAAAGAGCCCTAAAAAAAATTAATAGTAACACTGCGACTTCTCTTTGTGCATCAGGACGCACAGATGCAGGAGTACATGCATACAATCAAAAAGCTCATTTTGAGTTAAAAAATGAAGTAGAGTGTAGTAAGCTTACTCATTCATTAAACAGTATTTTACCAGATGACATTTATATAAAAAACATAGAAACGGTTAGTCCTGAATTTCATGCTAGATATGACGTTAAGGCGAAAGAGTATATTTATAAAATAAATCTTGGCGAGTATAACCCTATAGAAAAAGATTATATATACCAATATAACAAAAAATTGGATATACCAGAAATAGAAAGAGCACTTAAATATCTAGAAGGAGAGCATGATTTTAAATCCTTTGTAAAAGTGGATGAAGAAAAGGAAAGTTATGTAAGAAAAATTATACACACTTCATTAATTCGTGATGTTAAAAATGTAAATTACATTACAATAAGTTTTTTAGGAACCGGATTTATGAGATATATGGTGAGAAATTTGGTTGGATTGTTGATTGAAATAGGAGAGGGTAAGTATAAAAGTGAGGACGTAATTAGAATCCTAAAAGCAAAAGATAGAAAATCAGCTGGAATATGCGCTCCATCATGTGGCTTATATTTAAAAGATGTGTTTTATTAATTTAAAACACATTTTTGTTATTTATAAGAATAATAATTGACATTATTTATGCTTGATTTTTTTTAGATTTTAAATTATAATTATAGTTAGAATAAAAAGGTGATAGCATGGAAGATATAAATATAGTCTTAAATGATGAAAAAATTGATAATGTAAAAGCAATATTTTATACTATAAACAATATATATTATTTAATATTTACAGAATGTAAGCTAGATGAAAATGGGTATGTGATTTTACATGTAGTAAAAGTTGGAAAAGAAAATATAAATGGGCAAGATACATTTGTTGGAGTTGAAATAACAGATGATCAAGAATGGAAAACTATACAAAATTCTATTTCTTCAATAGTTGATGAAAAAAAGACTAAAACGTCATCAGGCAAGATCCAATATTTACCAGTATCTATGCTTAATACAATGACAACCCCTATAATAATAATGAGCGAAAAAACCTTCAGATTAAAAAAAGAAATAATACAAAAGGATTTTGGAGTAAATATTGATCCTAGTCCATATGAAGATACACCAACCAATGATATACAAATAAACAATGATAATACTATAATAGATTATCGTTCAAAGTATTTTGAAGAAAAGGATAAAATAACAGAATTAGAAAATAAAATATCGTTATTAGAAGATAAAATCTCAAAAATTAAAAACATAATAGTTACAGAAGAATAACTACGGTATTATATTTGTTTAGATATTAATATGTTTTGAAAAAGCTTTATTTAAATAAAAAGGCTTTTTTTACTTGCAATAAATTTTATAACAGATTTAATAAATATTTAATGTGCGTAAAATACATATAAACAAAATAAAATATTTTTAAAAAATTATGAATAAAATTAATAGAGGGATACTATGAAGAATATTATCAATTACTATTATGGATTTGTTGTATCGGAAATTATAAAAAATAAAGATAATTATATATTTACTTATAATAATATAGAATATGAATTTTGCCTAATTCAATATAATAGAAATGAATTAATTAACACATATAAGGCTGCATTAGAAAATAAAAAGTATGTACATGAAATAATTGTAAATAAATTTAATTCCATAATTACCATTTACAATTCTAAAGAATACATATTAGTAAAAAAACATTATAATAATAAAAATAAAATAAGCATTAATGATATACTTTCATTTAGTACCTCAATACAATACTCTGGCAAAATCAGTTGGACAAAATTGTGGATTAATAAGATTGATTATTACGAGTACCAAATGAAGGAATTAAAAAACATCAGCAAAGAAATAGTTTATTTATTTAACTATTATGTTGGATTAAGTGAAAATGCTATATCATTATTATCATATGTTAATGAAAACAATGTTGGCTATAGTATATCTCATAACAGAATACAGTCTACCGAAACCATAACTGACTTTTATATGCCAATTGGTCTATTAATAGATATAAGATGCCGTGATATATGTGAATACTTAAAGTCATGTTTCTTTAATAATAAAGTTAATGAACTTGACTTCAATAATATAATTGAGCAAGCTATAGTTCACGCAAATTATAACAGAGATGAATTAATATTATTCTTTTCGAGACTTTTGTTCCCAACATATTTCTTTGATACATATGAAATGTGTATGATAGATCAAAAAAACATAGACAAAACAAATAATTGTATAAAAAAAATTCATAAATATGAATTAGTTTTAAAACAGCAATATTTAAAATACCAGAAAGTGTATAATTTACCAATAATTGATTGGTTTAATCAGATAAGTTAACAACCCTTTCTACCTCTGGAATTTCATTTTTTATAGTAGCTTCAATACCATCACGTAAAGTATAATCTAGCATTTGGCAATTGGCACATGCACCAATCATTTTTATATACACAATTTTATTTTCGTATTTTACAAATTCTATGTCGCCACCTTCGCTATTTAAAAAGGGCCTCAGGCAGCTAATAATTTCTATTATGGATTCTCTAACTTTCTCATCAGTTTTTTTCATAAAATCACCTTATAGGTATTATATAATATTAAAAGTGAAAAGTAAATGCTTTTACTGTGTAAAAATCACTTTATGTAAGTTAAAATAGTGGCCAAACACTGTGCATGTATGCTTTAAACGTTTTTCAATATATGAGTAAAATATGTGTACTATTTGCATAAAGTGTATGTGATTTACTATATTAAAAACATGTGTATTTAGAAAATTATCAGGTGTAAATTAATTGCACTAACTAAATTTATGCACAAAACAAATTGCGTAAATGTATTTTTGGCATTGTTTCCCCTTTTTTTCTTTTAATGGATGTGATATAATTTAATTGGTGGTTTTATGTCAAAAATAAGAAAAGGAAGGATAATAAAGGGTACAGTAACGGGTATTGAGCCATACGGTGTGTTCGTTGCGTGTGATGATTATTATACAGGACTGATACATATTTCCGAAATTTCACATGGTTATGTAAAAAATATAAATGATTTTGTAAAAATTGGGGATATAATATTTGCGGAAATTTTGGATGTAGATGAAGAGATAGGACATTTGAAGTTGAGTATCAAAAATATAGAATACAAAAGAGATATAGTGGTTAGAAGAAAAAGGATTAAAGAAACCAGCTTAGGATTCAAAACTTTACAATATAAATTGCCTATTTGGATAGATGAATCAATAAAAAAAATTAAAAAGTATTAAAAAGTATCAATATATCTATTGACAAAATTGGCTAAGCATGATATAGTTAATAACGTCAAAGATTTTTGGGCGATTAGCTCAGTTGGTTAGAGCACTTGCCTTACAAGCAAGGGGTCATAGGTTCGAGTCCTATACCGCCCACCATTTTGCCGGAATAGCTCAATTGGTAGAGCAACTGACTTGTAATCAGTAGGTTGTGGGTTCAAGTCCTATTTCCGGCACCATTTTTTTGGAAGGATAGCGAAGTGGTCAAACGCGGCAGACTGTAAATCTGTTCCTTCGGGTTCGATGGTTCGACTCCATCTCCTTCCACCACTTATTTTGGTTGGAGGACAGTTTACTATATTGCCTCGTAGCCAAGCGGTAAGGCACCACACTTTGACTGTGGCATGCGCTAGTTCGAATCTAGCCGAGGCAACCATTTTATAATTACAATTATTATTATTTTGTTCCGCTAGCTCAGTCGGTAGAGCATTTGACTTTTAATCAAAGGGTCTGGAGTTCGAATCTCCAGCGGGACACCATT
>CAKOXU010000010.1 GCA_934130235.1 uncultured Bacilli bacterium | reverse complement strand
TTTTTATGCTGCTGATGAATATAACAAGCTAATATCTTTAAATGTTACTGTAAAATCTCCATCTGCTTGGGCTGAACCTGAAGCATACGAAATTACTACAGTTATTTTTTCGTTACCACCTTTTGCAAGTGTATGATTAGAGAATGTCTTAGATGCAGTTACTGCTGATTCACTTCCAACTGTAGTTGATACAGAAATACCATTACAAGCTGAATTTACTAAGCTTTGAGTTGTTCCAGATTTTGCTGTACAAGTCTTAAAACTTGAAGCATAAGTAATACTCTTTAAGTAAGCTTTATATTTACCAGTATTTCTTGCATAAAATGTATATGTAACACTTTGTCCTGGAGCAGTAAATGTAGCACTCATACCAGAAATCGTAGTGCTAGATAAAGTAGCATTTCCTGCAGTTATAGTTGTAGGACTCTTAGAAGGCGTTACTGCTGTTGTTGAATCAGATGTTTGAGCTGATGACAAATGTACATTAAAATCAGATGCAGATGGTGATACCGATGCAGATGGTTTAATTGTAACAGTTCTAGTATATGCTGCATAACCAACTGCCATAAATACTACTGCAGCAAATACAATTAATAATAGTGACGCTTTAAAATTAACTTCTTTATTCATAAAATCCTCTCCTTACTTATTATTTTTATTTAATTCCAAATCACTTGATTTCATTACATACAAATATATAGTTTTATTTTGTTTTATATAGAAATTACTTTTATGATGTTTTATAACATCATGGTACATTATAGGTAGTTTTAGATTATCTCTAGCATCTAACAACTCAGAAAATTTTCTAAGTTTAATTACATTCTTATCACTAAAATCAACAAAAGTAGAAGTTTCAACTATTAATCTATCGTACTCTCTTAATATTTTCTTTAATGCTTTATCATACTCACTTGGTTGTGGTACTAAAATCATTAATAATTCTAACAATTCAAGTAAAAACGCTATTGTTAATATTAGTGATATTATTCCTAACACTACAAATAAAACATTAGTTAAAGATATACTAGTATCTTTAATAATACTATTTGAATAATTAATGCTACTATCATCTATTTTTATTTGAATTGCCCTTTCAGAAAGTGGTATTTTAACGCTCATTTGACTAGTAGGATTAATATTATAATTTTTAATTTCTTTATTAAACCTAATAAACACAGTCAAATTACTCTGTGATTCTAATCCATAAGTAATCTTAAAATTACTAGCTAACGTATTATAATATGTATAATCAATTGGTATATTTTCCTTTATCTCAAAGCCATTCTTATCTTTTGCTTTCAATTCTTTATTTTTTAATAATTCATATTCTTTTTCAAACATGACACTAGTACCATCAGCATTATAAATTGTAAGTTTTCCAATAACATCGTAATTAACATTATAATCAATTGGAGTATCAATATCAAATTTATAATTAAAATCAATGGATACATTTTTTATGATACTAGCAACATATGTAGAACTAGTATTACCATCCAAATAGTCAGTATCATAAAAATCGTTTGGTTTTAAATAAACTTTATAATTTGAAGAACCACTTTCAGTATAATTAGTTATTTTTCTTTCTTCTACATGTATAGACTGTTTAAAGCACCCATAGCAACTTAATACTCCAAGTAAAAATAATCCTAATACAATAAATAATCTTATATTATAACTAAAATGTATTCTTTTCTTTAACAGTTTATTTAAAATCAAATTAAATTTATCCATGAATCTAAACTGCTTATTTTTATTCCCCATTTTATTCTCCTACTTTCCATTTAGCCAAACCGTTGGAAGACCTATTAAAGGTATATTTACTTTCACAGTACCAATTACCATTTCTGGTGTTATTGGATAATTATCACTGTTTTTATTCGCATCACCCTTTGTATAATAATAGAACTCACCATACGAATTTACAACCTTTTCAATTCTATGAACCACTAAAGATCCACTATAATTAAATGCTATTATATCTCCTACCTTTAAATTTTTGGAATTCTTGTTTTTTCTGTTTATAACGACGATATCCCCAGTAGAAATTCTAGGTTCCATACTACCAGAAGCTATCGCAACCGCGTAATAATTAAAATAGCCAGATGTCAAATATATTATAGTTAACATAAATGCTATTGGTATTATTATCAATTTAGAAACTTTTTTATTGTAATCCCTATTCTTATATTCGTCTTCCATGTTTTTATAAAATTTTCTTATCCTAACCCCATATACAATAGGTACAACAAATAATATCAAAGAAGTTATATATTCATTAGAATTAGGTACAATTGGAAATACATATCTATATAATCCCATAACAAGTGAATATATAATCACAGGTCTGAATCCTGCTCTTTTAGTTATATATGTATTTACTACACTTGTAGATACACTAGGTAAAAATGAAAGCGCTATAAACATAAAAACGTTTTTCTTTTTAGCAAAATCAAGTCCAAACAAAGAATTACTCATACCTACAAGTATAAATACTATTGTAGTCAATATAAGTAATTTCTTATCATCACCACACTTGACTACAATCATATATCTTAATATCTCTTGAAGTACTATTGAAAGCGTTATAGGTATTAAGAAATCCTTTAATCCAACTAAAGTAAAATAGTTATCTGTACGTGCCAAACCTACTATTATTCCTAAAAGATAATATAACGAAAAAAACATTATTAGAAATACAACAGTATTCATAATAACTGCTTTTCTATATCTAAAATTGTCTTTTTCATAGCCAAATAACTTATAAAATATCAGTATGCATATAAATAGAAACAATATTAATTTATATCCCTCTAATATATTTGATACAAAACTATTTAAAAGTAATAAAACAGATAATATTATTTCAAATATCAATATTCTTTTATAACCCTTCTTCATATTCTCCTCCAAATAGTCTTGTTAAAATATATTAAAGGTAAAATATAAAATTTTACCCTAATATATTTTTCTAAATTATGCTGTTGGTGCTGAAGTATAAGATAATACTATATCACCGAATGCTACAGTAAATGGACCGTCAGCAACTTCACTTCCAGCTGCATAAGTAATAGTAACAACTATTGGAGTAGTTCCTCCTTTAGCAATAGAAGATCCAGTTATGCCAGTTGTTGTAGCTGAATATTCTTTTCCTCCTACTGATGCTTTAATTGAAATACCATTACAAGCTGCTGTAACTAATGAAGCAGTAGCTCCACTTCCAGCTGTACAAGACTTAGCAGTACCAAAATCAATACCAGTTAAGTAAGCTATATAATTAGCATCACCTTTAGCATTAAAAGTATAAGTAACTGTTTGTCCTGGAGCAGTAAATGTAGCAGCTAAACCTGTAATTGTTGGATTAGCTCCTGAATTATCAATAGTAGCTGAAGCTGCAGTAGCTCCTTCAGTAGCTTCCCCTGCAACAGTTGTTCCAGTACCAGTTGATGGTTGTAAAGTAACATCTAACTTAGTAGCAGTTGGTTCAACAGATGCTGAAGACTTAATAGTTAAAGTATTAGTATATGCTGCAAAACCTAAAGTTAATCCTACAACACCTACTAATAAAGCACATATTGATACTATTTTAAAGCTCTTTTCATTTTCCATATTTTTCACCACCAATCCTTACCGTTTATAATGTATGGTTGCTTACCCTTATACATTACCATAATCATTATATCATACAAAAAATAAAAAAGTAAACATTTTTTTGAAAAATTGTTTACTTTATTACAATAATTTCTGATAGCAAAATCTTTCTTAATAAAAAATTAGACAATTTATTAATACCACCACTTATTACTATACTTGTATTATTATATTTAATATGACCATATGCATATTTAGGAAATAATGTTTTTAATGGAGAAACTAATCCTGTTCCTTTTAATATTTTTCTTAGTACATTAGGAGTTAACCCTCCATGCATATGTCCAGAAAGAACTAAATCAATATCATTAATACTCTTATAATTAACTATGTTTATAGGTGAATGTATTAATACTACATTATATTTATCCTTAATAGTTTTAATTTTTATATACTTGTTAAAAGAAGAAAGGCTTTCCTTATCGTGCATATAATATTCTATCGGTAAATGTACACCATAGAAATTAATATCTTCAAATACTACATTATCATTTTTGAGTAAATATACATTATCAATTAAACTTATTTGTTTAAATAAAATTTCGTCTAATCCAAATACTTTTCTTTTTTTATCTATATAATATTCATGATTTCCTAAACACATTATAACTTTTGATATATAACTTAGCTCAGTAATAAACTTTATTAGGTACTCCTTATCTTTATAATTATTATCATCTATAATATCACCAGTTATACAAATATAATCTGGATGTATTTTCTTTATTCTTCGCATTATACTATCCAGTTTTTTATAATCTTTTTTATTTTTATAATGTATATCTGACAATAGTACAATAGTGTGCTTCAACTTTAAATCATAATTAACTACACTAATCATTTTGCACCATAATTCTTCAAAAACTCTTCTTTATATTCCTCTAAAGTATTATTATCTATACATACTCTTAAATCTTCAACTAATTTTATCAAAAATCTAATATTATGAATAGACAAAAGCCTTTGCCCTAATGTTTCATTCGCTACTATTAAATGTCTAATATATGCTTTAGTATAACTTTTACATGTATAACAATCACAATTAGACTCTATAGGTGAAAAATCATATTTATATTTAGCATTCTTAATATTAATTTTACCATGCCTAGTAAATACATTACCATGTCTAGCTAGTCTTGTAGGTAATACACAATCAAACATATCAATACCTCTTGTTACACCTTCAATTATATCGATTGGATCACCAACTCCCATTAAATATCTAGGTTTATCCAAAGGTAAATATCTGACTCCATCCTCAATCATCTTATACATAATAGGTTTACTCTCACCTACACTAGTTCCACCTATTGCATATCCGTCAAATCCCATTTTAACTGTTTCCTTAGCTGAATACTCTCTTAAATCAGTATATTCTCCACCTTGAATTATTCCAAACATTGATTGCATTTCATTATTATGAGCATCAAGACTTCTCTTCATCCATCTAAGTGTTCTTTCAGTAGAATTTTTAGCATAATCATAACTTGCGGGATAAGGGATACATTCATCCATCGCCATTGCAATATCACTATCTAATTTATTTTGTATTTCTATACTCTTTTCAGGAGATAAAAACAAATTAGAACCATCCAAATGACTCTTAAATTTAACTCCCTCTTCGGTTATGTTTTTTTTATTTTTAACTAAACTAAAAACTTGAAATCCACCACAGTCAGTAAGAATAGGACCATCATAATTCATAAATTTATGAAGTCCACCTGCTTTTTCTACTACATCCTCTCCTGGTCTTAACCATAAATGATATGTATTAGATAATATAACCGCACTACCAACAGCTTTCAATTCCTCTTTAGATAAAGTCTTAACAGTTGCTTGAGTACCTACAGGCATAAACATAGGAGTTTCATAAGATCCATAATTAGTATGAAGAACACCGTGTCTTGCACAGCCACATTTACTCTTTAATTCATATTTTACTTTCATAAACCACACCCAAAACAATTATATATTATTTTGAGTTATTAATCAACAATTTATCTACTACATAATCTAAATTCATCTTTCTACTAGCTTTTAAATATAAAACTTTATTATTCTTATCCAAATTATATATATATGAATATAAATCATCCAAATTATTAAATGCTTTATACCCTTTTAAATACTTACTACACTCTCCAAATAATATTACATTATCAAAACGTTTTAGTGCCTTATTCAACTTTTTATATATTTTTTTCTCATAACCATCTATTTCTTTAATATCACCTAAAACTATAATACTTTCTTTATTGTATGTATTAACCATGTTTAAACCAGAAAGTATAGATTCTAAAGAAGCATTATAAGTATCATCTATTAATATATAATTATCAACATAGTTAATACTACATCTGCCTTTAATAGCTTTATAATTTAAAAATACATTTTTCATATCTCTTTCATCTATATTATATAAAAGTCCTATATAAATACTCATAAGCAAACTATAGATATATTTTTTATTAGGTATACAAAATTTATATATAGCATCTTCTACATTAAAATAAAGATATCCATCTTCTATTCTTAAATTGGTACATTTAAAATGATTACGTCTTTTTAATCCAACTTTTATAGTATTACAATACTTTACTTTATTTAAATACCTATCATCACCATTAATTAAAAGTAAAGAATCTTTCATACCATTTAATATTTCACATTTAGATATAAATATATTCTTTTTGCCATTTAAATTACCTATATGCGAACTACCTATATTAGTTATAATACCTATATCTGGATTACACATACGAGATAAAATATTAATTTCACCTCTATGATTCATTCCAAGCTCTACTACGCATACATCATAACTTTTATTCAGCTCAAACAAAGTCTTAGATAAACCAAATATATTATTATAATTATCTTTATTTTTAAGTACCTTATACTTTGTACTTAATACATCGTATATTAACTCCTTAGTTGTAGTTTTACCACAACTACCAGTTACAGCTATTATAGGTATATTTACATATGATACCCAAGAATTTACAAGTATTTGAAGAGCATAACTAATATCGTCAACACATATACATATATTATTATCATACTTTATAGTGCTTATTACAAGCATTGCTCCATTATTTATACTATCAATAATATAATCAATATTACCACTTACATCAATAAAAACATCACCAGTAGTAATACTTCTAGAATCTAATTTAAAAGACTTAATATACTTATCAGGTATATCATTGCTTTTACCTAATAAATATAAAATATCACTTATTCTCATTTAACACCTCTATAAAATAATCAAAAATTAATGGATCCATATCCTCAGGGTGAAATTGTACTCCTAAGAAAAATTTCTTGCATCCATCCTCTATTGCTTCAATATTACCATATAAATCCTTAGCAGATACATACCTATCTACACCTTTAATAACATAATTATGCCTACTATTAACATTTATTATTTTTTTATTATAAATTTGTTTTAAAATACTTGAATCATTAATAATAATATCATGATTAATATTACTATGATTTAACACTTCTTCTTCATATCCGCCTAGCATTATACCCATAAGTTGCATGCCCAAACATATACCCAATGTTGGAATGTCATTGTCATAACAATACTTGAGCGCTAAAAGCTCATACTTTTCATGAATATCTCCTCCCTCAAATATGATACCATCAAAATCATCAATTAACTCCTCATAATTAGAATCAAGTTTAATACCAAATACTAACACATCTTTTCTTCTTAACTTGTTATATATATTTGTATATAAATAATCTATTTGTCTTGAAGATTTAAGATAAGTATTATGCATAATTATGCCTATTTTCATATCATCACCAATTAATTATATTCAAAAAAAAAGAATTGATAACAATCCTATTTTTCATTAATTAAATGCTTATTTAAATTATAATATTGTATACCAGATATTATAGACATAACAGTTGCGACAAACAACAATACCTTAGCAACATATATATTATAAAGTTCAAATGGCAAATTATAAAAAAGCGTTAAAACAATTCCTACCATTAAACAAGCAGTCTTTACTTTTCCAGATTTAATTGCAGCAACTACTTTGCCTTTCGAAGCAGCAACCATCTTAATTGAATTAACAACAGTATCTCTCATAATAATTATAACAGGTATAATAGGATGAATAAATCCTTGAGCTGACAATATTATTAATACAGAATTAACTAAAACCTTATCTGCAATAGCATCCATTAATTTTCCGAAATCAGTAATCAAATTATATTTTCTAGCTATATAACCATCCAAAAAATCAGTAATAGAAGCTATTATAAATAAAACTCCAGCTATTATATATTTCAAATCAACAACTATTTTTTCATTTACAAATATTTTTGGTATTTCTGCACCAAACAACTGAGCAATAGAATCACCACCAAGTAATATAATTATAATTAATATAGCCATTATAATTCTACTAACAGTAAGTTTATTAGGTAAGTTCACTTAAAATTCCCCTTTCATTTAATACTATTGTATTTGATACCTCTTTATCATTAGAAGTAATTAATAAAACAACTATATATATTATTATTACTACAAGAAGTACAATACCACCTATTATTAAAAACTTTGGTATTTTAGTTTCAGTCTGTTTATAAGTAGTATAAGGAGAACTAATTTTAACAGCCTTAACATTGTTCTCTTTTTCTTTTTGTACTTTTTCAGCTTTCTTTATATCTTCTATAGATATTTTAGAAGTAAAATCAAATAAATACTCATTAAACTCCTCTACCATTTCATCATAATCTAATCCTAAGTATTTAGCATAATTCTTGATAAACATCTTTAAATAAAATACATCCTTAAAAGACTCAGTACTACCCTCTTCTATGCATTCAAGTTGAGTAGATCTAATTTTTAAATCTTCTGCTGCTTCTTCTATGGATATCCCCATATTCTCTCTTGCGTTTTTTAATTTTTCTCCAATTTCTTTCATAAGACTCCTTTTTTATGTATTAAAAAAATAATATTTAATAAGCCATGTTCTGTACTCATAATGAGTGACAAACATTTATCTACCTCTCGGTCCTTGAATCGATTCATTTCTCTATCAAAGTTCCCCTACCAAAATTTGGGTTTCTCGCTCACGGGGTTTACCACGTTCCACTTCTTTCATTTCTGAATTACTCGTCTCTTTGGCACTTTTACACTTAATCTAACCATACATAAGCTTAGGTTATTTCAGAGCCGTTAGTAAAACTACCTAAGGTTATTTTTTCCCTTAGCGTGAACACTACTATCATCGCAGATAGTGCGAGCATGGACTTTCCTCTACACACAAGTGCAGCGTTTGTCTAAAATACTATTCTTTTCCATATATAATTTTTTCTAACTTAGAAATCCTTCTTAATACATCAGCATTAGTAGTATTACTACCCTCTGATTCAGCCAATATTTCTAATTTAGTCTTTAAATTCCTAACTTCTTGTTTTAGTGCAATATTATCTTCGATTAATTGCTTTTTATCTCTTTCAAGTTCTCTTATCATAGAATTCATTTCGTCATAATCCTTTATGACAGTATCCAAAAATGAATCTACTTCTTGAGGACGATATCCTCTAGTGTCAATCTTAAATTCCTTTTCTAATATATCACGACTAGTCAAAACCACACGATCTTGATACATATAATCACCTCAACTTATTCCATACTAATTATATATTTTTTTTATATATTTGTCAACAAAGAAAAGAGTACTTTAGTACTCTCAATTATATATCAAAATAATCACTTAAAAATTTTGACTTATAACCATTTCATATTTTTTCACGATTCTTTAAAACATCATAAGCATCATAATTGTGGTTCTTATTATACTCTGCACATTTTTATAGTTTAATTCTATATTATTTTTTGCCGCTTATACCTTACTATTATTACTGCCATTCTTATCTGTTATATGTGTCTTTACTATACTATCATTCTCTACATAACAGCACATTCATTATATGTATAACAACCCATAAATAACCTACAATAAATATATCAATAATATGCTTTTTATAATAATCTATTTTTATCCTTAGTTTTATTTGAATAATATGCAAGTTTTAAATAAGTTATATCACTAATCATACTATTGAATACATTTTCTATATGAGAGCTTCTCATTTAATCACCTCAAGTCAATATTATCATGCCTTTACACTTTTTTCTATCAATTCGACAAAACTAGATAAAAATATTCAATGAGGTAGAAAAAAAATGCATTTTATAGTATAATAAGTTGGGTGGAATTATGAATTATCCTAAGGAAATCAGAAAAGATTTTAAAACAACAACAATTTACTCAAATAGAGGTATGACTTTAGAAAGTGATTTAAATAGTTCTAATGAATATTATTTAATAAATGATATTGCTGTTATATATAAAAAGCCTACTCCTATTACTATAAATAAAGTAGATTATAAATCAAGATGTGATGCGGTTATAAAAGAAGCACATTTTAAAACTCCATCCACTACTGATTATAATGGAATTTATAATGGTAAATATATTGATTTTGAAGCTAAAGAAACAAATAGTACAACTAGTTTTCCACTTAGCAATATTCATCCACATCAAATATTGCACTTAGAAAGAATTTATAAACATGGTGGGATTGGATTTATAATAGTAAGATTTAATAGACTTAATTTAAATTATGTATTATTTATAGAGGATTTATTAAGTTTTATAAATAATGAAAAAAGAAAATCAATACCACTTAATTTTTTTAAAAATTATGGGTATTTAATTAAAGAAAGCTATAATCCAAGGTTAGACTATATTAAAATAATAAAAGAAAGGAAGTTTTAATATGAAGAAAAAGAGTAAAAATATTAAAAAGGAATTTAAAAAGAAAGTTAATGAAGATCCTCTAAATTTGATAGTACCTATTTTAAGCTTATTAATATTAATTGCATCTTCTTTAGCAATTGGTATATTTTTAGGTATATTCTTATTTATAGTTATAAACGGAGTTTACTTTTTACCTAGAATACTTAAAAAAAGAGGATTTAATATGAAGAAAGGTAAAAAAATTGGTTTACTTATATTACTGTGCTTATTCATATTAGCAATAATAATGATAATTGTATTCTTTGTTTACATAATGATTAAAGCACCCGATTTTGATCCTGATAAATTATATAAATCAGATCCCTCTGTAGTACTTGATGTTAAAGGAAATGAGGTTGCTAAATTAGGTACTGAACAAAGAACTACTATTTCTTATGATGAAGTAAGTGAAAACTTGGTTGACGCTATCATAGCTACTGAGGATTCAAGATTTTTTGAACACAAAGGTGTAGATTGGGCAAGATTTTTAAAAGCTTCTTTCTATCAATTAGCTGGTAATAGTAGCGCTGGTGGTGCATCTACTCTTACAATGCAATTATCTAAAAATAACTATACTTCTACTAAAGCAAGTATACTTAGAAAATTTACTGATATATATATTTCAATGTTTAAAATAGAAAAGAAATATACTAAAAAACAAATATTTGAATTCTATGTTAACTCACATTATTTAGGAAATTCAGCATACGGTGTTGAACAAGCTTCTAAAACATATTTTGGAAAAAGTGCGAAGGATCTTAATTTAAGTGAAGCAGCTATGCTTGCTGGATTATTCCAAGCACCTAGTAGATATAATGTTTATGATACTAGTGAAAATGGTGGTAGAACTCGTGCTGAAGCGAGAAGAAAGAATGTTTTAAAATTAATGTTAAGACACGGTTATATTGATAAAGAAGAATATAATGCTGCTTTAAAACTTACAATTGATAAAATTGTTATTGATAGAAAAAGCTCTGATACATCTATTTCTGGTGTAAGTAAATATCAATCTTTTATTGATACGCTTGTTGACGAAATAGAAGAAAAAACTGGTTTAAATCCATACACGACTGCTATGACTATTTATAGTACTATGGATAAAGATCTTCAAGATCATGTAACAAATATAATGAATGGTGAAACTTATAAATGGGAAAATGACGAAGTAAAAGCAGGAGTTGCTATTACAAACGTTAAAACTGGTGGAGTTGCTGCTATCGGTGGTGGTAGAAATATTGATGCTATTGATACATTAAATTATGCTACTGAAATAAAGAATCAAATTGGTTCAACAGCTAAACCTTTATATGATTATGGTCCAGCTATTGAATATTTACACTGGAGTACATATCAGCCTATGCCAGATGAAGCTATAACTTATTCTGATGGAACTAAAATTAATAACTGGAATAATAGTTATGAAGGATATGAATCAATAAGAACAGCACTTGCTGGTTCAAGAAATATTCCTGCACTTAAAACATTTAAGAGAAATAATAAACAAAATATAATTAAATTTGTTGAGGGATTAGGTCTTAGTCCTGAGATATATTCTTGTGAAAAGGGATATCAATTAGAAAATAAAAAATGTATAAATAAAAAAGACAGTAAAGATGTAAAAGATGCAATAAAGGCTACTACTCTTCATGAGGCACATGCTATTGGTGGTTATAATGGTGAATCCCCTCTTTCAATGGCTGCTGCTTATGCGGCATTTGCTAATGGTGGTACTTATATCAAGCCTTATACATTTACTGAATTAGTAATAGAAAAAGACAATAAAAAATACGTTAATAAAATTGAAAAGAATAAAGCAATGAGTGAAGAAACTGCATATATGATAAGTGATATGTTAGTTACTACTTCTACTAGAGCTCTTGGTGGATGGTCTAATATCAATGGAATAAGATATGCGGCTAAAACAGGAACTACTAACTTCGACGAAAAAACAATGAGAGCTAAAAATTTACCTTCTAACTCCGTTAACGATTTATGGACAATTGGATATAATACAGAATATGCTATTGGAGTTTGGTATGGATATGATCCAGCAACAAGAGAACACCATAACATATTAAGTAGTGGTCAACATAATAGATTATTTAATGCTGTAGCTAAAAAAGCATTTACTAACGGAGCATACTTTACTAAGCCTAGTGGAGTCGTTTCAATAGAGGTAGAATCAGAATGTGCTGAGCCTTGCTTACCTAGTCAATATACACCTGCTGGTTTAAGACAAACTGAATTATTTATAAAAGGTTATGAACCTAGTACAGTTTCAGAGAGATTCGCAAAACTAAGTAATGTAAGTAATTTAACATCTACTACTACAAGCGATAGAATCGTTCTATCTTGGAAAGGTGTAGATGTTCCAAAAATAAATACACAAGCTTATTTAACTGAAATGTTTAAAAAAATCTTCGATAATAATTCATATTTAAATTCTTTTGTAGCAAGCAGATTAAATTATATTAATTCTAATTTTGGTACATTTGGTTATAGTATATATATAAAGGATGAAAGTGGATTAAAATTATTAGATTTTACTACTAATACTAAATATGAATATATACCTGAAGAAAATGGTGAATATACTTTCGTAGTAAAAACATCATATTCTAAATATAATGGAAATGCTTCCGATGGTGTTACTACTAAGGTTTCTGCAAGCTTTGTTAAGGATCCTATTATTCCTGAACCAGTAGAACCTACTGAACCTGAAAATCCAGATGTAGATCCTACTGAGCCTGAAGAACCCACCAATAATTAATCGTATTAAAAATTATAGAGAAAAAATAAAAGAACTTATAAATTCATAAGTTCTTTTTACATACATTTTTTAATTTACACGTACTACATTCTGGTTTAACAGCTTTACAATAATATCTGCCAAATAAAACAAGTTGATGATGAAGCCTAGATAACTTTTCTTTTGGAAAATATTCATTTAACTTCTTCTCTATTTTATAAACATCATCATTTTCTGAAGCTATACCTAAACGCTTAGAAACACGTGCAACATGCGTATCTACCGCAATTAATGGTTCATTATATATATTTGATAGCACTACATTGGTAGTCTTTCTACCAACTCCAGGAAGACTCTCTAAATATACCCTATCATTTGGTACTATCCCGTTACAATCATCGACTAGCCTTTTAGATATTTCCACAACATTTATAGCTTTCTTATTATATGTTCCTATAGGCTTAATTATGTTCTTTACATCATTAATATTCGCTTTACTTAGTTTGTATATATTATCATATTTCTTAAATAAAATATCTGTCACCATATTTACTCTTTTATCAGTAGTCTGAGCACTAAGCATAGTAGCAATCAACAATTCATAATCTTTTGTATAATTAAGTTCACAACGAGGATTAGGAAATAATTCATCTAAATAATCAATTATTGTTGTCATTTAACCAATCATAATCGAATAACTTTTCATTATTCTCTTGTTTAGTTTTAAAAGCTTTTCTATCTTTTTCTACATCCTCAATTGTTTTAATACCTTTTTTATTCCATTCATGTATTATTTTATCTATATATCTTAAATTACTAACTCCATTATATACAGCCTCTTTTAAAGCTAACGAAATCATTTCTTCACTACATCCATTATCTTTCCAGCAAGAAATAATCTCATACTCCATAGGTGATAAAGTTCTTCCAAATTCCTCCTCAAACATAGAATACAAATTATTATTATCTTCTTGACTAATCTCATTTAATGAAAATCCTAATTTTTCATATAAAGCATCTAAATTAATAATTTCCGTTCTTTTATTATTTAATTTATCCATTTCAATATTAATTATATTCTTATCAGTAAGTGAACTAGTAAGTTCTAATACATCATTAAGCTTGAAATTTAAATCATTACTTATTTTTTTAGGATTAAATACTCTAGATTCTTGATTTATTAAATATATTAAAATAATTAATTCACTATCGGATATATTTATATTCTTATAGTTAAATAATAACTCTCTAGGAATTTGATAATCCCTTATCTTCAACAATTCAATTACTTGATTCATAATATCACCTTTAAATTATTATAATCTAAATTAATACTAAAATCAAGAAAAAAAGATGATTACTCACCTTTTATTATATCAAAAGCCTTTTTAACTTCTAATTCATATTTAATATAATCTAAATTACCATTATATTGTTTTTTAACTTCATCTTTAGTCATATTATATTTTTTAGCAAGTTCATCTATATGTTTTTCTATTTCTTCATCAGATACTTCAATTTTTTCCTTATTGATTATAGCTTCCATAATCAATCTATAACAAATTCTCTTTGTAGCTTCTTCTTTATATTGATCCTTTAACGCATCCTTATTAGAATTTGTATATTGATAGAATTGATCTAATGAAATACCTTGCATAGCAATTTGTTCTCCAAATTGTTCAACCATTCTATCTGTTTCATCATTTATCATCGCATCAGGAACATCAATTTCAGTAGTTTCCTTAATTTTATCTAATAAAGCATCTATATATTTATCTTCAGCTTCATGATCTTTACTAGCTTTAATATTCTCTTTTACTTGTTTCTCTAAAGCTTCTTTAGTATCAATACCTTCCATGCCTAAATCTTCAAAAAATTCCTTATCTAATTCAGGTACCTTTACTTCTTTTACTTCATTTACCTTAACTTTAAATACAACGGGTGCTCCCTTTAAATTTTCAGCATGATAATCCTCTGGGAAGGTTACATTAATCTCTTTTTCATCATTTGCCTTCATACCAATTAATTGTTCTTCAAATCCCGGAATAAAAGTATTAGATCCTATTTCTAACGAATAGTTTTCTCCTTTTCCGCCTTCAAAAGCTACTCCATCTTTAAAACCTTCAAAATCTATTACAGCTATATCTCCATTTTCAATAGCTCCATCTTTAACAACATTCTCTTTATAATGTTCTCTCATATGATTAATAGCATCCTCTATTTCTTTTTTAGAAACAGAAACCTTTTCTTTTTTAACATCTAAATTCTTATATTTTCCTAATTTAACCTCTGGTTTTAGAGTTAAAGTAAACTTATAAATAATATACTTTTCATCTATAGTCTTAATATCTAAAACCGGTTGAGCAGCTATTTCTAAGTCCTTAGCCTCTTCTATCATTTTATCATAAGCAGATGTAACTGCATTATTTGCAGCATCCATAAATAAAGACTCAATTCCATAGTGCTTCAAAAATATATCTTTAGGTGCTTTTCCAGGTCTAAAACCATCTATTTTAGCTTTAGCATTCGCGCTTTTAAAAGCCTTATCAAGTGCTTCCTCCCATTCTTTACCTTCTATTTTTATTTCAATTTCTTTTATATTTTTATTCTTCTCCATAATTTCCTCCAATTCCATAATAGTATATACTATATTTCAAGTAAAATCAAGAAAAAAAGATAATATATCAATTTTTCAATGAATTTACTCTTTGTTTATAATCACCATTAGTAATATAACTTCCAACTACACATATATCAGCATGTTTACATAACTTAATAGTCTCACAATTAATACCACCATCTACTTCTATCAAATAATTGTATCCATTATCATTCTTTAATTTATACAATGTATCTATCTTATCCTTAGAAGTATCTATAAATTTTTGACCACCTGATCCAGGTTCAACACTCATAACAAGAATTAAATCCAAATATGGAAGTAAAGTCATTATCTCTTCTATATTAGTGTTTGGTTTAATAGCAAGACCAGCTTTAATATTTTTACTCTTAATATAATTAATAACACCTAACGATATTAAAGCATCATCACTTATAGCTTCATAATGAACTGTTATAAATTCAGGATTAACACATAAAAAATCATCTATATATTTTTTTATATCACTAACCATCAAATGTACATCTTTAGGTTTATCTGTATATTTTAACAAACTAATTGCTTCTTTAGCATTATAAGTTTTATTTGAAACAAATACTCCATCCATAACATCTAAATGAATATAGTCAATATTACACTCATTTAAAAGTCTTAAATTCTCTTCTATATTATTTTTAATACCTAAAAATGAAGCAGATATTTTCATCTAATCACCTCGTATAAATTTAATATAATTATCATATCTACTATTCAATATATTGCCTTTTTTTACATTATTTTTAACACAACAATCATCTTCTTTATCATGCATACAATCTCTATATAGACACTTATCATACAAAGAAAATTCCTTAAAGCAAAATTTTATTTGCTCTTTATCAATAGGATTATCTAATTTAGAAAATCCAGGAGTATCGGCAATTAATCCACCTAAAACGCTCAACAATTCAGTATGTCTAGTCGTATGCTTTCCACGTCCAAGTGCGACTGAAACTTCATTAGTTTCTAAATTTAAATTGCAATCAAGATTATTTAATAAAGTAGATTTCCCTGCGCCAGATTGACCAGCTAAAACAGTTATTTTATCTTTAAATATATCCTTTAAAGACAAATCAGTATTTTCAAAAACCTTATACCCTATTTTTCTATAATACTCCTCTATTTTTCTAATATCATTTTTCTTTTCATTACTAATTAAATCTAACTTAGTAAAACATATAATAGGTTCTACATTATTATACTCCGCCTGTAATATTAATTTATCAAGCAGATAAGAAGAAAAATCAGGTATATGAACACTAGTCACTATAAGAGCTTGATCTATATTAGCAACCATAGGTCTTATAAGAACATTTCTCCTTGGTAAAATTTCTTTAATATATCTATTATCTATATCAATAACAACATTATCACCAACAAGTGGTGTTATATCCATATTTCTAAATTTACCACGAGCTTTACATACTACTTTTTTTTCTCCTATTAATACTGTATAGTCATTACTAATTTGTTTAATAATTTTTCCTTGCATATTAACCAATAGATTCCTCTTCATCTGGATTTTCGCTACCATGAGTATCGTCAGTCTTAGGTTCAGTCGCTTTAACAATAGTTATTGTAATAGACGAACCTTCTTTTACTTCTTCATCTTTTTCTCTAGATTGTGAAACAATACTACCTGCCTTTTTAGTTTGATCTTCTACTTCTTCAAAATTACAAGTAATTTTATTATCATCACAGAATTGTTGAATTTTAGTTTTAGTATAACTTCCATCAGTGAAATCAGGATAAACTGTTATTAAAGTAGCATACACAAGCTCTATAACACCACTACCAGTTTCTAATCTTTCTCCCTTCTTAACACTTTGTTCTACTATAGTATTCTCCTTAACTTTATCATCCTTAGTTACCTTTCTAGGAGTTAAAATTACTCTAATTCCTTCTTCTTCAAGCTCTGCTTGTACAACCTCTATATTTTTTCCAGTATAATCTTTTACCTCTATAGTACCCTCGTAAGATGAAACTGTTATAGTAACTTTACTATTCTTTTTAACACTTGACTTTTCTTTTGGACTCACTTCTAAAACTTCATCTGCATCTGTATCTTCATTATATTCATATTTTACATCACAAATAAGTCCTGCCTTCTCTATTTTTTTACAAGCCTTTTCCTCAGTAAGCCCTTTCAATCCTTTAGGCACTAATACCTCTTTAGTTCCCTTAGAACTAAATATCAATATAAATAAAAGTCCAATTACAACTATAGCAACTGCAGAAATACCGGCTATTTTAATAGCCATATTTATTTTTTTATCTTTCTTTGTTTCTACAACTTCTTCTTGTATACCACTATTTTTACTTGTTCTAGTTTCAATAGTAGGCATAACCATGGTACTTTCTAACTCCTGCTCAGGATACTTATATACAATTCGTTTTTCATTCGCTCTTAAAGGATCAAGACATGTTTTTAAATCATCATACATCTCAGCCATAGAAGAATACCTATTTTTTGGATTTTTAGCGCATGCACGCAAAACTATATTTTCAACAGACTGAGGTATATTAGGATTAATCATTTTCACACTAGGAATTGGTTCCTTCATATGTTTAATAGCTATATCAACTGCATTTTCTCCTTTAAAAGGAACAGACCCTGTCAAAAGCTCAAACATTAATATTCCAAGCGAATATATATCACTTTTTACTGTAGATGATTTTCCACTTGCCTGTTCCGGAGGCAAATAATGTACACTTCCCATAACTGAATTAGTTTGAGTCAATTCATTATTATTAAGAGCCATTGCAATACCAAAATCCGTTATTTTAACTCTTCCATCTTCTAATATTAAAACATTTTGTGGTTTTATATCTCTATGAATAATATAACTATCATGAGCACATGCTATACCGGATGCTAACTGAAGCATAATATCAATAGTCTCATTTAAATTAAGAGCTCCACGTTTCTTTATTAAACTCTTCAACGTTTTACCATCTACATATTCCATTACAATAAAATACTTACCATTATCTTCTCCAACATCATACATTTCTACTATATTAGGATGTCTTAAACTACTAGCAGAATTAGCTTCCCTTTGAAATCTTCTTACAAATTTTTCATCATCAGCTAAATCCCCTCTAAGAATTTTAACAGCAACTTCTCTTTCTAAAATGGTATCCCATGCCAAATATACATTAGCCATACCACCCTCACCAATATTTTTAATTATTTTATAACGATTATCAATAAGTTCTCCTTTAACTATCATGTTCTTCCTCCTTAATCAAACAAGCAATTGATATATTATCATTACCACCACGATTATTTGCCTTAAAAACTAACTTTTCTAGTTTTTCTTGTAATGAAATTTTATCGTTTAAAACCTTTGCTATTTGTGTATCATCTAACATATTTGTAAGACCATCACTGCATAAAAATATCCCATCTATATCAAGTTCAACATTAAATATATCCATCTCTACATTAGTATTAGCACCCAATGCTTTCATAAGAACATTTTTCTTAGGATGATTACGTGCTTCTTCTTCAGTTAACTCTCCACTCTTTAAAAGTAAATTAACTAAAGTATGATCAACTGTAATTTTATGTACCTTTTTATTTTTATAAACATATCCAGATGAATCTCCAATATTACCTATAAGTAAAAACGAATCAGTAAGCACTGCAAGTACTATAGTCGTTCCCATACCTTCTGATTCTGAATGAAGAGATACATATTTAAATATCTCTACATTAGCTTCACTTACAGTAGATTGTATCCAATTAATAGCATCCTCTTTATTACCTACACTACTAATACTTTTAAATCTATCAGTAATTAAATCAATAGCTATATGAGAAGCAACCTCACCATCTTTATGTCCTCCCATTCCATCTGCAACTATCATTAAAACCTCTTTAGATTCATTTTCTACTATAGCTACACTATCCTCATTTCTTTCTCTGACCCTACCAGGATCAGTTATATAATAATATTCCATATTATCCCTCCATATATTGTGAACGTAATTGTCCACAGGCTGCCTTAAGCTTACTACCAAATTCCCTTCTGATAGTAACACTTATACCATTTTTCTTTAACACATCATAAAATCTCATAATAGTATCTTTACTACTCTTTTTATACTCAATATGAGT
Organism: uncultured Bacilli bacterium; assembly: GCA_934130235.1. Taxonomy (GTDB): domain Bacteria; phylum Bacillota_I; class Bacilli_A; order RF39; family UBA660; genus UMGS1613. Next base: position 9,704 of record CAKOXU010000010.1, on the reverse strand, counting down.
AGTTTCATTATAAGGAATCAAATTAACATAACAATTCATTCCTTTTAAAAGCTTAGACAATTCTTCTGCACACTCTACAGTGTCATTAACGCCTTTAAGCATTATATATTCAAATGTAACCCTTCTATTAGTTTTACTTATATACTCTTTTACAGCTTCTATTACTTCTTCTATTTTATATGCTTTATTTATATTCATAATACTATCTCTTATAGTATTATTTGGTGCGTGAAGACTAATTGCTAAATTAACTTGTCTTCCATCTTTAATAAATTCCCTTATCTTAGGAACAATACCACATGTCGAAACAGTTATATGTCTACTGCCTAAATCTATTCCTACACCTGTATTTAATATGTCTATAAACTTAATAACATTATCATAATTATCAAAAGGTTCTCCAATCCCCATTAAAACTACATGAGTTATTTTAATACCAAGCAAATTCTCTATAGTGAGATATTGTTTAACTAATTCATCTACAGTAAGATTTCTTACTTTTTTTAATCTTCCACTTTCACAAAAACTACATCCCATATTACAACCTACTTGAGTAGAAATACATAAACTATTTCCATAATCATGATACATCAAAACAGCTTCTATTTTTCTGTTGTCGTCTAAATTAAATAAAAACTTTTTAGAATCAATATCAGTTAGTTGTTCCACTACTTCTAGACTATCTATAATAAATTCTTTTTTTAAATCATCTATAGTTTTTTTAGAAACATTTCTCATCTCATCAAAAGATTTAACTCTTTTTTTATATATCCAATTAAAAACTTGAGTAGCTTTAAACTTTTTATCACCACGAGATATAAAATAGTTTTCTAATTCATTCAATGTTATTCCATATATACTTTTCATAAATACACCTATAACAATTATATCAAAAATAAACAAAAAAGGATATATTTAATAAAATATATCCCTTTTATTCAATAGCTAACTAAATATAAGAGTAAAGTGTGTGTAAACTAAATAGACAATGATTTATAATACTCATATCTTTCCATAGAATCCTTTTTATTAGCTTCAAGCAATTTCTCGTATTCTTCAGGATTAATCTTCTTAAGAGATGAATACCTTGTTTGACTTTCTAAAAAATCTCTATATAAACTAAAATCTACATTCTTACTATCAAGAGTAAATCCATTTATAGGATGCCTTCTGAACAATGGAAAGTACCCTGATTTAACAGCCAAAGCCTCCTCATTAATAGAATTTCTCATACCTTGTTTATTCCCATGAGATATACAAGGTGCATAAGCAATTACTAATGACGGACCATTATAAGCACTAGCTTCATTTAAAGTACGTATTAATTGCATCATATTTGCGCCTAACGAAACAGTCGCTACATAAACATTTTTATAAGACATAATCATACGCGCTATATCCTTTTTAGCTGTCTTTTTACCACTAGTTGAAAAACTAGCTAAAGAACCCCTAGGACTTGATTTACTAGCTTGACCACCAGTATTAGAATACATTTCAGTGTCCAAAATTAACATATTTATATTATCATTCATAGAAAGAACATGATCCATACCACCAAAACCTATATCATATGCCCAGCCATCTCCTCCTATACACCAGAAATCTTTATGTATTAAATACTCTTTTAAATCTTTAAGTTCTTCAGGTATATTATCGGTTAAATTATCATAAACATACTTAGTTTCACTATAATCGTCAGCTTTATCTATCCACTTTTTAAATAATTCACTGTTTTCATTATTCATATTATCTAACATAATATTTTTAATTCTATTCTTTATAGTGTTTGTTCCCATCAAAAAGCCATATCCATATTCTGCATTATCCTCAAACAATGATGATGCCCATGGTAAATTATAAGGAATTGATGGCGCGCTAGCACCATATATAGATGAACAACCAGTAGCATTCGCAATTATTAAACTATCTTTAAATAATTGAGTTAATACTTTAATATAGGTTGACTCACCACAACCACTACATGCACCACAATATTTAAAATTAGGTTCTACAAAACTTAAACCCTTAACAGTATTTTTATTTACAACTTCTTTATCTTTAATATTTTTATCTAAATAATCAAATATACGTTGTTCTATTTCGTTATTAGTAACATATGTAAGTGCTTTATTACCTTTAAATCCAGGACAATTGCTTATACATAATCCACATCCTGTACAGTCCTTAACCGATATACCCACTGTATAATAATAATCCATATTAAGAGCCTTTTTACATACATTTTTAACTTCCAAAGGACTGTTATTATACTCTTCCTCTGTAAGTAAAAATGATCTAATTACAGAATGAGGACATACCATTGAACAAATGCCACAGTTTGAACAATTATCACGTAAATATTTAGGTACTAAAGAAGCAATATTTCTTTTTTCTATACTAGTAGTAGAAACAGGAAATGTTCCATCTGGATTTTCCAAAAACTTAGAAGTAGGAATACTATTTCCTTCCCTTTGTAATATTTTTTCAATAAAGCCTTCTTTTAGTTGCAACAAAACATCTTCGTCATCAATGTTTACTTCTTCTATATGAGTAACCACTTTTTTTATTGCTTCTAAGTTGGCATTAACAATATTATCTCCTTTTTTGTTAAACTTATCTTTAATATATTCGACTATTTTTTCACGTGCAAAAGAAAAATCAATTAAATCTGTAACTTTGATAATAGCCATTTGCATAATGGTACTAATCTTACCATTTAAACCTACACTACTAGCTATACCATTCGCATCTATTTTATATACTTTAGAATTTTTATCTTTAATTATTCTCTTTAAATTAGTAGGAATAATTTTATTTAATTCACTATTTGTTTTAGTTGTATTTATAAGTATAATACTATTGTTGGATAAGTTTTCAACAAGTTTAAAACGAGAAAAATAAGTGTCATTACTAATAACTAATATATCAGGTTCCTTAACATAATAGCTAGAACGTATTTTTTTATCACTAATTCTTAAATGAGATAATGTAACACCACCACTCTTTTTTGAATCATATTCAAAATAACCTTGGACATAATTTTCTGTATTATCTCCTACAAGTTTAATAAGTGATTTAGATGCGCTTACCATCCCATCACTTCCCAAACCATATATAAGAATTTCTTTACTATTTTTTAAATTATATTCACTTTCTTTTAAACTTAAATGCGTAATATCATCATCAATACCTATAGTAAAATTATTAATAGGATTATCAAGCATATCATATACAGCCTTTATCTGTGATGGAGTTGTATCCTTACTAGATAAACCGTATCTTCCTCCAACTATATCTACACTCATTCCATTAAGTGCGCATACTACATCTAAGTATAAAGGCTCTCCTATACTACCAAACTCTTTAGTTCTATCTAAAACAGCTATTTTTTTAACACTTCTAGGTAATACATTTTTTAAATATTCTACACTGAAAGGTCTATATAAATGAACTTCTACAAGTCCTAAATCAGTATTCTCATTATCTATAACCTCTTTTATAGTATTACATACAGATCCCATTGCTACTATGATCTTAGTAGCATTATCACTACCATAATAATTAAAAGGTTTATAATCAGTACCACTTACACTATTTATTTTTGACATATATTCATTGACAACATCACTTACTCTATCATAAAAAACATTTCTAGCCTCAGTAGCTTGAAAATAAATATCGTCATTTTGAGCAGTACCACGTACTTTAGGAGTATTTAAAGCTCTCCTTCTAAATCTTTTTAATGCTTCCTTATTTAGAAAACTTTTAACAGTATCATCATCAAGAACCTCTATCTTATTTATTTCATGACTAGTCCTAAAACCATCAAAAAAATGTAGAAAAGGAAGCGATAAATCTATACTAGACAAATGAGAAATAAGTCCTAAATAATATGCGTCAGATACTGATGAAGATGCCAACATGCAAAAACCAGTTTGACGAGTTGCATATATATCTTGATGATCACCAAATATAGATAAGGCATGTGTAGACAAAGAACGAGCTGCTACATGCATAACACATGGCAACATCTCACCTGCCATTTTATACATATTTGGAATCATTAAAAGCAAACCTTGACTCGCAGTAAAAGTGCTGGCTAAAACACCTTGTTGCAAAGCACCATGTATAAAACCAGCCGCACCAGCTTCACTTTGCATTTCAACAACCTTAACACGATCATTAAACAAATTTAATACTCCTTTATTACTCCATTCATCTATATGCTCAGCCATAGGACTCGATGGTGTAATAGGATATATACCAGCTACCTCTGAAAATAAATATGCTGCTTTAGCGCATGCTTCATTTCCATCAACAGTAATTACTTTTTTCATATCAATCACCTACTTAATTATATCATTATTTAAATAAAAATAAAACACATAAAAAAGATGATATAATCATCTATATTTATATTTAAACACTATCACAATATTGAACAGTGATATAAAAAACAATAACATCCAAGTATTTATATTATCTAATGTATTTGGATTTACTTCTATTCTCTCTTCTACAGGATCATTTTTAATAATATTATTTTTAATATTAGGACTTATTTTAGTTTTTCCATAGCTCACTTCAATATTATACTTAGTATTATCCAGCTTATAATTATCTAATGTTGAAACTTCCTCCAATATATATGTATGACCAGATGGTATATTTAAAAACTCTACTTTACCATTTTCATCTGATATAGAATAATATTCTTCAATAGGGATATCACAATCATCATGAACAAGTTTAAATTTAACTCCTTTTAAAGGCTTATTATCTTTAGAAGAAACCTTAGTAAATATAATATTAGTTAAAAAGCCTTTTACTTTAGGTATTTTAAAATCGATACTCGCACCGTCAATTACATTATTTCTATTTATCTTATAATCAAGATACGTTTTACCATTCGTTTCATATATATTATCTTCACTAAAATCTTTAAGTTCATTTTTTAATCTAACTTTATACTTAAGTTTATATACATATATATTATCTTTTAACTCATAACTTGATTCTTTTAAATTCCATTTAATTTCATTATTATTAAAGTCAACTACGTTTTTAGAGTTATAAAAATCTAAAAACTCAATATAATCTGGTATTGGATCTATCACCAAATCACTCTCTATTATACTTTTATCTATCTTTTTAATATTTTCAAATATTTTATTATATGCTTCTTTAATATTACTAATATTATTTGTATCATAATAATATCCAGAGCCTATGCTATTTTTTAGCCACGACTTAAAACTTTGTATACTATTTCCAATTATATAATCAGAACTTTCAGTATCAACAATAGAATATGATTTAGTATTACTTTTAAGCAATTCACTTATAGGTTTTTGCCCATCTAATCCTGCTCCAACAGAATAAATAGTAATATTATTATCTTTTATTTTTTTAGCCATATCCTGAGCCTTTAAAGCCGCCCTATTACTATAACTTACACCTATTGAACATGGTAATTTATGAATAGAGTTATAAAAATTACCTTCACTAGAACTTGTCGAATAAGGTGTATAAGTATCATATCCATTATAATTATCCTTTATATACGTAGTAGGAAAACCATCACTTAAAAATATAATATATTTATTATTACTACTACTTTTTTTAAGCATATCATATGCCATTTTAAGACCTGCTTCTATATTAGTAAATCTTTTATGAGAATTATCATAGTTATCAGCATTTACTATACTACTAGTATTATTTTTCATAGTATTTATCAAAACATCTTTTGTATTATTATCTTTACACTCTGTTAAATTAAATATCTCTTTAGCATCACTATTGAAAGCTACATAACCTATACTTCTTACAACACTCGTATTAAGTGAAAAAGAAGTAAATTCCTCTATAAAAGATTTTGAAGCACTTATAGCAGCATCATATCTAGTTATTTTATCTGGATAACTAGAATGCATCGTACCATCAATATTAGTAGTAACCATAGTGTTAGAAACATCCATTACAAGAACTACGGAGATATCTTTTTCAACTAAAACTTCTTTAATACTAGTAGGAGCTTTAACAGTAAGAGTTATATCAAAATAATTTTCTCTATCACCAGCACTTATAGTTTTACTAACATATACATCATTTGAATCAGTAGTACTTCCTCCAACAGCGACTATTTGTTTTGCATTTACATTAATCATAATAATAAATGTACAAATAAAGCAAAATATTTTTTTCATATTCCCTCCCATACATATATTATATGTTTTAAAGTAAAATAAAATTGTCGAAAAAAAAGAACAATTAAGTTCTTTTTATTTAAGTAAATTAGTTAATCTTTCTTTTTCTTCTAATAATTTCTTTCTATCCATTTCAACTATATTTGCAGGAGCTTTATTAACATAATTTTCATTACTTAATAACTTTTCTCTTCTTTCTATAGATGATTTTAACTTATTAATCTCTTCTTCCAACTTACTATTATCTATTTCCTTTTCCTCATAAAAAGAAATATTAATATTCTTAGAATTATAATTAACACTAGATTCAATATCTTTTATTTCATACTTGTTTAATTTTAATTGACTTATATATATATCACTATATTTATTTATTTCATACTTAACAGTTGCAGATTTAGTAATATTATTTTTTTGTATTAAATTACGAATAGAAACTATATCCTCTATTATTTTATCCAGCTCTTCCTTTTCTTTAATATATGAATCAGATACCTTAGGATAATCACTCAACATAATAGATTCATATTCTTTTATAGGTAACATCTTATATATTTCCTCTGTTACAAAAGGCATAAATGGATGAAGCATTTTAAGTATACTAGATAAAACATAACACAACACACTCTTAGTAGTATCATTCATACTAATTTTTGATAATTCTATATACCAATCACAAAAATCGTCCCAAATAAATGAATAAAGCTCACTTCCAACTACATTAAACTCATACTTATCCATATGACGTTCTACTATATTTATCAAACTATTCAATTTAGTTATTATCCATTTATCACTTATATTTAAATTATTTAATGAATAATTATCTTTATTTAAATCTTCAATATTCATAAGAACATATCTAGATGCATTCCATAATTTATTTATAAAATTCCATGTACTTTTAACCTTTTCCTCATCGTATCTTAAATCCATACCAGGCGCTGAAGAAGTAGACAAAAACCATCTTAATGAATCAGCTCCATAAGTATCAATAACATCCATAGGATCTACTCCATTGCCTAAGCTTTTAGACATCTTTCTTCCTTGTTTATCACGAATAAGCCCATGTATTAAACAATCTTTAAATGGTCTAGTATCAGTAAACTTCAATCCTTGAAAAGTCATTCTATTTACCCAAAACGGTATAATATCATAGCCTGTAACAAGAACATTATTTGGATAATATCTTTTTAAATCTTCCGTTTTCTTAGGCCACCCTAAAGTTGCGAAAGGCCAAAGCGCACTTGAAAACCAAGTATCTAATACATCATTATCTTGTACCCATCCAGGTTCTTTTGGAGCTTCATATCCTACATATATCTCATCGTCTTTATACCACGCTGGTATTCTATGACCCCACCAAAGTTGACGTGAAATACACCAATCATATGTTATTTCCATCCAATGATTCATAGTTTTTTCATATCTAGAAGGAATAAAATTAACTTTAGTATCCTTATTTTTTTGATTTTCTAACACTCTTTGAGCAAGTGGTCGCATTTTAACAAACCATTGCTTAGATAAATACGGCTCAACTACTGCATCAGTTCTTTCACTATGCCCTACACTATGTACCATAGGTTCAATCTCAATAAGAATTCCTGACTCTTTTAAATCTTTGACAAGAGCCTCTCTACACTCTTCACGTGTCATGCCACAATACTTTCCAGCATTTTCATTCATAGTAGCATCTTCGTTCATTACAACAATTCTATCTAAATTATGTCTATTTCCTACTTCAAAGTCATTAGGATCATGAGCTGGAGTTATTTTAACTACACCTGTTCCAAATTCCATATCTGCGTGTTCATCACCTACCACTGGAATTTTTTTATTCAATACAGGAAGAATTACATTTTTTCCTATTAACTCTTTATATCTTTTGTCTTTAGGATTAACTGCAACCGCTGTATCGCCAAACAATGTTTCTGGACGTGTAGTTGCTACTTCTAAATAATCAGCAGTTCCTTCTATAAAATACTTCAAATGATAAAAAGCACCTTCATCATCTTTATATATTACCTCTTCATTAGATAAAGCTGTTTTAGCAACCGGATCCCAGTTAATAATCTTTTCTCCTTTATATATTAATCCCTCATTATATAAATCAATAAACACCTTTTTAACTGCATAAGTAAGGTTTTCATCTAGTGTGAAAGCCTCCTTTTTATAATCAAGACAAAGCCCAAGTTTAGCCCACTGATTCCTTATATTACCACCATACTCATTAGTCCATTCCCAACATTCCTTCAAGAATTCTTCTCTACCTAATGAATACTTATTTATATTCTTACTCTTTAATTTTTGTACAACCTTAGCCTCAGTAGCTATAGCAGCATGATCCATTCCCGGAAGCCATAAACAATCATAACCTTTCAATTTTTTATAACGAATCATAATATCTTGTAAAGTTGTATCCCAAGCATGTCCTAAGTGCAACTTACCCGTAACATTAGGCGGTGGAATAACTATCGCATACGGTTTTTTTGATAAATCGCCACTTTCAAAATAACCCTTAGCTTTCCAATCTTCATACTTTCCTTCCTCTACTAAATTATGATTATACTTAGTATCTAACATAAAATCATCCTTTCTAAATAAAAAAAATCACATCCATATAAGGACGTGATTTACGCGGTACCACCTTAATTTGTAATATAAATTACCTCAAAACTTTAACGCAGTTAACGTCATATTCTACTGAATTCAAATATAAAACTCGCTTGCTACCTTCAATAGACTTGTATATTAGTTTACACCAACCACTAACTCTCTTTAAAACTTATCTACCTACTCCTCAAGGTCTTCGTCTTTAATACGTGTATTATTATATATTATTTTTTTATAAAAATCAACACTTTAAAATCTATTTGTCAATATCTCTTCCCTTACCAAAAGTACCAGTTCCACTATTAGTATAAAACTTTCCTTCTATAGTATCATATAATCCAATAACATTATCACTTTTCCTATAACATGGTATATAATTTCTTACTAATCCAGAAGTATCCCATATTTTAGCTGCCCTTAATTTTGCAGACGATGCATAAGATCCCGAAGAACTATAAGCTAAAAGAGTTATAGGACTAACATTTAATGATACACTAGCAAGTTTAGAACTGCTAACAGTACCACCATCTATAGAAATAGCAGCATACTCAGATTCATATTGCGCTCTTACTCTTTGCCATGTGTTTTTAGATGTTGCACCTGCAGTTGCTTTTGTTGTTGTTGCCGAATCATTTTTTACCCAGATATTTATATTTGGAGTAGCATCACTATAAACTTCCACTTTTGTATTAATACCTAAAACTGCCTGTTCACTTGTTGGATTAGTATAATTTACATCAATTGTTGCCCAAAAACTATTTGCGCTCATTGTATAATTAGTATCTATCCATTGTGTTCCTGTAGACTCTATATAATCTACCTCTTGATACTCATTACTAAATTCAGAAATAGGTCCGGGAATAAAGTTACCAGTTCCACTAT
>CAKOXU010000009.1 GCA_934130235.1 uncultured Bacilli bacterium | reverse complement strand
AAAAAAAATAATACATGTAAATGTATTATAATAGTTTATCTATATCTTTTGGTACTTTATCACTTATTACCGCATTAACTATTTTATTTTCCTGTTCTTCTGATACATTTTTACCAGTCATTTTACTTAAAGTTTGTATAATTTCTCTTAATGTTCCTTCATTTTTCATATCATTATCTTGTAATTTTTTAGCTAAAGATAGTATTGTATCTTTATCTACATTAGTTTTACTCTTTACTCTATTAAAAAAAGAATCTGAAAACGCCATATGTAGCCTCCTACATTATAATATGTAAAAAACTAATATGTGTTATCAAATTCTACTTTTCCCCTTTATTTTTAAAATTAATAACAATTGGTGTTCCAGTAAAATCAAAAGATTCTCTCAATTTATTTTCTAAATATCTTTCATATGAAAAATGTACCAATCCTTTACTATTAACTTGAATATTAAATGTAGGAGGAGCTGTTCTTACTTGTGTTGCAAAATATATTTTCAATCTTTTTCCCTTATATGAAGGAGGTAAATTTAACTCATATGCCTCAGTTATTACATTATTAAGTAAACTAGTTTTAATTTCTTTTTTACTATTTTCATAAGCACTCAATACCTCAGGCATTAAAGTATTAATACGTCTTTTAGTTTTAGCGCTTAAAAATACAACTTTAGCAAAACTCATAAAATTAAAATCTGCACTTATGTCATTCTTCCATTTCTTTAAAGCAGAATCTTTATCACTAATTAAATCCCATTTATTTACAACTATAACTATAGCTTTACCTGCTTCCAATGCATATCCAGCAATATGTTTATCGTGTTCTACTATACCAGTAGAGGCATCAATAACAAGTACACATACATCAGATCTATCTATAGCTTTTAAACTTCTAAGCAAAGAATACTTTTCAATATTTTCATATATTTTTCCTTTTTTTCTCATACCTGCTGTATCTATAACAGTATAAGTTTCATTATGATATTTAAAATCCGTATCAACACTATCTCTAGTAGTACCTGCTATATCACTAACAATTACCCTGTCTTCATTTAGTAAAGCATTTACCAAACTACTCTTTCCTACATTAGGTCTTCCTATTATAGAAAACTTAATTTTAGAAGAATCTTCTTCTTCATACTTAGGTAATTCTAAAGTAATCATATCAAGTAAATCGCTTATACCATCACCTTGTTCTCCAGATACTTTTATATAGTGCTCAAAACCTAATTCATAAAAATCATATTCATGATCACGACTAAGCTTAGAATCACATTTATTAATAGCCACTATAACCTTATTTGGTACCTTAATAAGCATATCCCTAACTAAAAAATCATCACTAGTTAACCCTTCTTTTCCATCAACTACAAAGACAACAACATCTGCCTCATCAATTGCAAGAGTAGCTTGCATTTTAATCTCATCATTAAAAGAAGCATCACCTCTTTCAATACCACCTGTATCTATAAGATGAAAATTATAATCAAAATAATTAACACTTCCATATACTCTATCACGAGTAACACCAGGTGTATCTTCAATAATAGATTGTTTTCTTCCTACCATTTTATTAAATATAGTACTCTTTCCTACATTAGGTCTTCCTAAAAGCGCTACTACGGGTTTTCTCACACTAATCACCTCAATCCCGTATATTATAACATGAAAACATAAAATAAAAAAGGTTTTATAAAAACCTTTTCAAATTATAAATTATGATTCTGCTGTTATAGGCATATCTGCTGTAGTTGTAGCAGTTTTATTGTCTGATGTTGTACAAGTTACTTTTAATTTACCTTCTGCATCATCTTGTGCACATGTAACATTTGTATCATCTACTGTAAAAGTAGCTTTACCATTTGCAACTGTCATAGTAGCGCCTTTCATTTTAAATGCAGCAGCAACCTCAGATAGTTTTGGTGCTGTTCCTGGAACAGATGAATTTGTATATGCAGTAGCATAAGCTAATTCAACATTGCTGATAACTAATTCAGCTCCTTGTTTTGCAGCTCCTTTTCTAGCATCATTAATAATACTTAAAATAATTGGAGTAGCTATTAATGCGATAATTGCTAAAATAACGATAACTGCTAATAATTCGATTAATGTAAATCCTTTATTCTTCATTTATTCTCACCACCTTACCTTTATCTACGTTATTATCGTATCACATGTATTTCTTTTTGTCAATATTTGTTTTATTTTTTATTATGAATTGACATATTCAATGAATGCGATATTATTGATGCAAGTTCCTTTATAGTAAAATCTATTTCTTTAGGTGTAACCATTAAATTTAATCCTATTGGATTTAATACTTCATATATAAGTTTATTTAACTCTATAGTATTAAGTGTACCAATAAGTCCTAGTAATTTTTCTTTATCCTTTTTATTCTCTTTTATATTATAATTTAAGTAATTAACATTATTAAATGTTAGTTTACTTTTATTTGTGTTTAAATACGTTTTATTAAATGCATAATTTTTATATATAAAATTTATTGTATCCGCAACTAGTGTTTTTGAATCTACTACTGTAGGTACTCCTATAGCAAGTACTGGTATTCCTAACGTTTCAAAGCTAATTTCTTTTCTTTTATTACCTATGCCACTACCTGGATGTATACCTGTATCTGTTATTTGTATTGTATGTGTTAAACGTTCTATAGAAGATGATGCTAATGCATCTATTACTATCAAGTAATTAGGTTTTTGTATTTTTACTATTCCTTCTATTATTTTACTTGTTTCAATACCTGTTGTACCCATTACTCCTGGATTAACCGCACATACTCTTCTATATTTTGTACTTAAATTGTCTAATTCATATATATGGTTTGTAACTATTATATCTTTTAATACTTCCGGTCCTAGTGAATCGGGTGTTGATTCGTTATTTCCTAAACCTACTATTAATATATTATCGTTATCATTAAAATGAAATATTTTTTTTAATTCCATAGTTAATACTTTTATTATTTTTTCTCTATTTTTTGAATCTGTACAATCTTCAAACTCTAAAGTTATATATGTGCCTTTCTTTTTATTTAAAGCATTCTTTTTATTTAAATTCACTTTTGTAATTGTAATACCATCTCTAGTTCTTTCTTTTACTTTAACACCTTCTAATTTTTGATTACCTATATAATCAAGCGCTAAATCTGTTCTTATACTATATTTATTCATATCAACTTCATTATTCATTAAATCACCCTTATTAGTTTAGACAGATTTATTTTTTTTATAACTAATATAATATTACTAAATATGTATTATTTTTTGTAATTTTATTGATTTTTTTATAAAAGTCTGCTAAAATAGTCATGTATGTTTAATTGGAGGTGAATTAAATGGCTAACTTAAAAAACGCTAAAAAAAGTATTTTAGTAAATATCAAAAAAAGAAAAGAAAATAATGAATATGAAGCGAGTATGAAAACAGCTATTAAAAATGTAGAAAAGGCTGTAATTGCTAAAGATAAAGAAAAAGCTAATGAAAAATTAAAAACTGCTGTTAAAGCTATTGATAAGGCTTTACAAAAAGGTGTTACTTCTAAAAACACTTCTGCAAGAAACAAATCAAGATTAACTAAAAAGGTTAATTCAATGGAGTAATTTTACTTCATTTTTTTATTTTTATGATATAATGTTTATGGTGAGTATATGAAAGATATATTTAAGATGCTAGGAATGGTATTGATTGTTATACTAGTATATGTATATAGATCAAGTGTTACTGATTTTTTATATAATAATATTTTAAGTAGTGGCAATAACAATGTTTTATCTTATAATGAGTATTATAAGGAAGACAATTATTTATTTGTACAAAATATTGATAAAAATGATGTTTCAAGTTATAAAGAACTAATTAATATGATATATACTATTATTAATAGTGGTGATGATTCATTTACTTTTAAATGTAATTATGATAATTGTATTAAAGATATGTATGCTTTAGCAGATGATACTAAAACGGTACCTAATATTAATAATTTTGTGCATCCATATAATTCATTTAGTTCTATTAATGTTGATATTAATGAGATAGGAACTATCACTATTAGAACGAAAAAAACATATAATAATGAACAAATCGATGTAATAGATTCATACATAGATGAATTTATAAAAAATAATATTAATGATTCTATGGATACTAAAGAAAAGATTAAATTATTTCATGATTATATTATAAATAATACTATATATGATGAAAATAATACTGAAAATTCATATAATGCTTATACTTTGATTAAAACAGGCAAAGCTATATGTGGTGGTTATAGTGATATTATGGCTATATATTTAGATAAGCTAGGAATTAAAAATTATAAGATAACTTCTGATACTCATATATGGAATTTGGTTTATTTAGATAATAAATGGTATCACTTAGATGCTACATGGGATGATCCAGTATCAAATGACAAAAACCAATATTTAATACATAATTTCTTTTTAATTCCTACGGATGAACTTTTAAAACTTGATAATGTTGAACACAATTATAATAAAGAAATATATTTAGAAGCAAATTAAAAGAGATACTATTTATCATGTATCTCTTTTAATTTTTCTTCAATTCTAGCTCCATATTCTATAGAATCATCATAAATAAATTCCAATTCAGGCATATGTCTTAAATCTATTCTATCAGCTAATGTTTTTCTTATAAAACCTTTAGCGCTTTTTAAGCCTTCTAATATTTCTTTTCTATCTTCTAAAGTAGTGAAATACACTTTTGTAAAACTTAAATCACTTGTAGTATCACAACAAGTAATGGTTACATACTTTATGTTTGGATTTTTTACTTCGTTAGCTAAAATATAACTTATTTCACGTTGTAATTCTTTATTAATTCTTTCTAATTTTATACTCATCTTTTCTTCTCTACCATTTCATAGAACTCAATTATATCTCCTACTTTTATATCGCTATAATTGTTAAGAGTTATACCACATTCTAATCCTTTTTTAACTTCTTTTACAGTATCCTTTTCTCTTTGAATAGCATTAATAGTTCCATCATATATTACTACACTATCTCTAATAAGTCTTACTTTAGCATTTGATTTAATTATTCCATCTACTACGTATGAACCGGCTATTGTTCCTACTTTAGAGAATTTAAATAATTGTCTTACTTCTGCATTACCAATTATATGTTCTTCATATTCTGGATCTAACATTCCCTTCATAGCAGCTTCCATTTCCTCAACTGCTTTATATATAATATCATATAATCTTATTTCAACGTTTTGTTCTTTAGCATAATCTTTAATAGAATTATTAGGTCTAATATTAAAACCTATTATAATAGCATTAGAAGCTGAAGCAAGTACTATATCAGATTCTGTAATAGCACCTACACTACTTCTTATTACTTTAACATTTACACCTTCAACATCTATTTTTTCTAATGAGCTTTTAACAGCTTCTGCAGATCCATTTACATCAGCTTTTACAATAACATTAACTTCTTTTGCACCATCTTGTATTTTAGCAAATATAGCTTCTAAAGATACACTATTTTTAGCATTTCTTTGTAAATTTTCCTCTTCTTTTCTCTTCTCACCTATACTACGAGCTTGTTTTTCTGATTCAAATGCCATAAATTTGTCTCCTGCTTTAGGTGTTGAATTAACACCAGTAATTTCAACAGGCTGACTAGGTAGTGCTTCTATTATTTCTTCACCCTTATCATTTTTTAAAGTTCTTACTTTTCCATATGAAGTTCCTACTACAATAGGATCTCCTAAACGAAGCGTACCATTTTGAACTAAGACAGTTACTATAGATCCTACATGTTTATCAAGTCTTGACTCTACTACACTACCTATTGCATAACGAGAAGGATTAGCTTTATAATCTTGAAGTTCAGATATTAATAATATATTTTCCAATAATTTATCTACGCCTTCACCAGTTTTAGCACTTATAGGTGTAAAAATTGTATCTCCACCCCATTCTTCTGGTGTTAAACCATATTCTGCTAATTCAGTTTTAACACGTTCTATATTAGCACCAGGTTTATCTATTTTATTTATTGCAACTAAAATAGGTACACCTGCAGCCTTAGCATGATCGATAGCTTCTTTAGTTTGTGGCATTACTCCATCATCTGCTGCGACTATAATAATTACAATATCAGTAATAGAGGCTCCTCTTTTTCTCATTTCAGTAAAAGCAGCATGACCTGGAGTATCTATAAAGGTAATAATATCACCATGTATACTTACTTGATAAGCACTTATTGCTTGAGTAATACCTCCAGCCTCACCTTCTGCAACATTAGTTTTTCTAATTGTATCTAGTAAAGTAGTTTTACCATGATCTACATGTCCCATAATAGTAACAACAGGAGGTCTTTTTACTAAGTCTTCTTTAGAATCGTTTATTTCATATTCTTCAAATTTAGTTTCATCAATATGAACTTCCCTTTGTAATTCTTTACCATATTCACTAACAAGTAAACTAGCATTATCAAAATCTATTTTATTGTTTACAGTAGCAAGAGTTCCTAACATAAATAATTTTTTTATTAATTCAGAAGCATTTATAGATAATTCTTTAGCTAAATCTCCTATAGACATACCATCCTTATAATAAACAACATTTGCATCTTTTACATCAGCTACATTACTAATAAGTTTTTCTTTGTTTTTGTACATCTCTTTTTTCTTTTTTGCAAGTTCTTTTTTACTTACTTTGTTCTTATTTGTACTTAAATTTCTGTTTTTTCCTTGCATTTGTTTCTGTTCTTTTTCATTTTTAGATTTTTCTATTAATTCATCTTCATATTCATCCTCAATAGTTTCCTCTTCCTCATACACAGCATTATCTAGCATAACAATTGCATCTTCATCTAGTTCATCATCTGCACTGTTTGCCTGTATATTAAGTTCTTTACATTTGGCTAATATTTCCTTAACTGTTTTATTAACATCTTCTGCATATTCTAAAACACTCATCATATTATCACCCTTTCTAATTTAATTTTCTTACTTTTAACCCAGCCTCTTTCAAAAAATTTTTAGATAATTCATCCGGATAATCAGTATCATATACAATTTCTTTTATTCCACTACTTACTAGAAGTTTTGCACATATATGGCATGGAAATGTAGTTATATAAGCAATTGAGCCATCAAGATCCACTCCATTGCGTGCAGCTTCTGAGATTGCTAATTGCTCAGCACAAATATTTCTACATACTTCTCTTCTTTCTCCAGAGGGTATATGTAATTGTTCTCTTAAACAACCTATCTCTTTACAAGGTCTAATTCCACCTACTACATTATTATAACCTTGTGCAATAATTTCATTATCACGTACTATAACACATCCAACGTGTGCTCTTAAACATACAGATTTTTCTGCTTGTTCATACGCTTTATCCATAAATATACTATCCATAAATCACCTATAAGTCTATTTCTAATTTTCTATTTGTTTTTTTATATTCTTTATATTCAATACCACAAGTATCAAACATTTTTTTTGCCACCTTATTTCCATCTGTATTATTATATTTATCACATAAATAAATTATTTTTCTAATACCTGATTGAATAATTGCTTTAGCACATTCGTTACATGGAAATAACGTTACATACAAAGTACAGCCATTTACACTTGTACTTGAGTTAAGTATAGCATTTAATTCAGAATGACACACATAAGCATACTTAGTATTTTGAAAATCGCCCTCTCTTTCCCAGGGCATATTATCATCGTTAAATTTAGTAGGAGCTCCATTGTACCCAACTGATACAATTTTATTATCATCATTAACAATACATGCTCCTACCTGAGTAGAAGGATCTTTACTTCTTTCTGATGACAGAATAGCAAGGCCCATAAAATACTCTTCCCAGGTTAAATAATTATCTCTTTTCATAATGCACCTACTATGTTTAAAAGTTCTTCATATATACTCTCTGGAACATTAACATCTAAAGAAGTATCAATGATTTTTTTGTCCCTAGCTTTTTTTATTGTTTCTATATCCTTTTTTAAATATATACCTCTACCATTAGCTTTACCATGTAAATCTACCTTTACATCACCTAATTTATCTTTTACTACCCTAATCATTTCATACTTAGGTAGTCTTTCATGAGTAACTATACACATACGATATGGAATCTTTTTCATAAATCACCTACTCTAATATATTTATTCCAGCTTCTTTTACTTGTTCTTTAGTTTTAATTTCTAAATTATAGCCTGTAAGACGGCTTGCTAATTTAACATTAATTCCTCTTTTACCAATAGCTAAAGATAAATTATCTTTATCATTTACGACAACTAAAGTTTCTTTTGTTTTTTCATCTAAAATATAAATGCTTAATTCTTTTGCTGGAGATAGTGCGTTTTGAATAAACGTAGTTGGATCTTTAGAATATTGTACTATATCAATTTTTTCATGTCCCAATTCTTTTAATATATTAGCTATTCTACTACCCTTTTCACCAATACATGCTCCTATAGGATCCACATTCTTATTTTCAGAATAAACAGCTATTTTAGTTCTATTTCCTGCATCACGCGCTACACTATAAATAAGAACAGTTCCTTCACTAATTTCAGGTATTTCAAGTTCAAATAGTCTTTTTACAAAGCCAAAATGTCTACGTGATAATAGTATTAAAGCACCCTTAGAGTTAATATCTACTTTTGTAATATATACTTTAATAGTAGATCCCATCTTAATTTCTTCACCTGGAATAATCTCAGTTTTAGGAAGCAACCCTTGAGTTTTACCTAAATTAATATAATAGTTTCTCTCATCTTCCATTTCTACTAATCCTGACATCATTTCATCTTGTTTTTCTGAAAAATAATCTGCTATATTATTTCTTTCTGCTTCTCTTATTTTTTGAATTATAACTTGTTTTGCAGTAGTAGCTGCTACTCTACCAAAATCTTGAGGAGTAACTTCTTGCTCAATAGTTTCTCCTATTTTAATACTTGGATCGATCTTTTTAGCATCTTCTAATGTAATATGTATTTTATCATTAAAGACAAATGGCCTATATCTAAACTCCTCTGGTAAATCCTCTAATTCTTCATCATTTAATTCTTCTTCTGTTAAAACTTCTTCATCTAAAAGAGGAATCTCATCCTCATCTAATGATTCTTTATGTTTCTTATCTAATACAACAGTCTTATATGAATATAATTTAAATTCTAAATTATCATCATCATATACTACCCTAACATTAGTAAGACCTGTTTGTTTTTTGTACGCACTTGTAAGCGCTAAAGTCATAGCTTCAATTATATAATCCTTTTCTATTCCTTTTTCTTTAAGTGCTTCTAATGTTTTTTGAAACTCTTTCCCATTCATTTTATTCACATCCCTTCTCTTTTGAACATACATCCAAAATATAACTATCACTGATATCAACATCATCTAACATTGGATCAATTAATCTTGTTATTTTGACACAATCCTCAATATCAACAATACCTTTCTTGTCTAAAATAACTCTTAAAAAGTAATTACCATCTTCTTTTACATATAGTACATCGTCAAGTATTAAGCCTGCCTCAGTTATAGTGTCTTTTATAAGATTTTTTACAGTTTGTGCAATATCCATAAATACCTCCATACTAATTTAAAGAGTGGATTTTCATCCACTCTCTTGTTTGCAACAACATCATTATATCATAAATTATCATTTTTTAACACTATTTTTTAAAAAATTTGTTATAATATTAATGGTGATATGATGAAAGAGGTAAAAACTAGTCTTAAGGGTTTCTTAAGTTTATTTATATATTTAGTATCTTCAGTATTTTTTATTTATATATTAAGTGTTTTTGGAATAGATTATTTTAAATTAAGTAATAATCTTCAAGAGCTAAGTGAACTAATATTTGAAATAATTTTAATGTTTATAATAATATATATTTACAAGGATACTTTTATTCCAGATTTAAAAGAGTTTTGGAAAAACAAAAAAGAATACTTAGATAAGTACTTTAAGTATTGGATATTATTATTGGTACTAATGTTTACATCTAATTATTTAATATCTATGTTTACATCACAAGAGATTGCTAATAATCAAAAAGTAATAAATGAGACATTTGTAAGTTTTCCTATTTACTCTCTTATACTTACAATATTAGTCGCGCCTATATTAGAAGAACTAGTATTTAGATTATCTTTTAGAAAAATATTTTATAGAACAGATTTTTTATTCATATTTTTCTCAGGATTTATATTTGGATTAATGCACGTATTAGGTGAAACTACGCTATCAGGATTATTATACATAATTCCTTATAGTATTCCAGGATATATATTCGCATATTTATACTTAAAATCAAAAAATATATGTGTTCCAATATCGATACATATGATTCATAATACTGCTCTTATGATTTTACAAATAATTGCATTATTATAAAAGTACAGAATTGCTGTACTTTTTTTGTATATATATTTTTATTTAGAATATATTTAACTAGAAAGAGGTAAATTATGGAGAAAATTGAAATTATTAAGAGTTTAACTAATAGGACAAACG
Organism: uncultured Bacilli bacterium; assembly: GCA_934130235.1. Classification (GTDB taxonomy): domain Bacteria; phylum Bacillota_I; class Bacilli_A; order RF39; family UBA660; genus UMGS1613. The sequence goes on along the minus strand of CAKOXU010000009.1, from coordinate 21,908 downwards.
GAGACTTATATTTAGGAGTAGTTGGTGCGGTTAGAACAGGAAAATCTACTTTTATAAAGAAGGTAATAGAAACACTAGTAGTTCCTAATATCGAAGACGAGTATGAAAAGAAAAGGTGCTTAGATGAAATACCACAATCCGCACATGGTAAGATGATTATGACTACTGAGCCAAAATTTGTACCTTCTAATTCGGCTACTATAAATATTGATTCATTTAACTGCAATGTTAGATTAGTAGATTGTGTTGGATATGTTGTAAATGGTTCGGTTGGATACGAAGATGAAAACGGCCCTAGAATGGTAAAAACACCTTGGTACGATGATGAAATACCATTTATAGAGGCAGCTGAAATTGGAACAAGTAAGGTTATAAAGGATCATTCAACAATAGGAATTGTAATTACTACTGATGGTTCTTTTACCGATATTCCTAGACCTAATTATGAAGAGGTCGAAGACAAAGTTATTCAAGAGCTAAAAGATATTGGCAAACCATTTATAGTAGTTTTAAATTCTGCTCATCCTACTCTACCTGATACAGAGCGTTTAGCAGATAAATTAAAAGAAAAATATGATGTTCCTGTTCTTCCTATGTCTATTGAAACTATGAACGAAAAGGATATTTATACTGTTTTAAGAGAAACGTTATATGAATTTCCTATTACTGAAGTAAAAGTAAATATGCCTGATTGGATAGCTTGCTTAAATCCTAATAACAATTTAAAAATGGAATATATGGATAAAATTAAAGAAAGCGTTGTTGAAGTAGATAAATTAAGAGATATTACTCATATAACTAATCATTTTGAAGATTCCAACGTTATTAAAAAAGCATATATTTCTAATGTAGATACTATGGATGGAACAGTTACTATTAACCTAGAAGCTCCGGACAATTTATATGATGATGTATTGAGAGATATAATAGGAATTGACGTAAGATCAAAGGCTGATTTACTTACTCTATTTCAAGACTATAACGAAGCTAAAACCGAATACGATAGTATTAAGGATGCTTTAAAAATGGTTAAAGCTACCGGATATGGTGTTGCATCACCTACTTTATCAGATATGAAATTAGAAACACCAGAAATTATTAAACAAGGTTCTAGATATGGTATTAAATTAAAAGCAGTAGCGCCTTCTATACATATGATTAGAGTTGATGTAGAATCTACTTTTGAGCCTATTATTGGTACTGAAGTACAGAGTAAAGAGTTAATAAATTATCTTATGAAAGATAAAGATACTGATCCTAATGGTATTTGGAAAAGTGAAATATTTGGTAGAAGTATTGATAATATAGTTAAAGAAGGAATACAAGCTAAACTGTCATTAACACCTGAGTCGGCTAGATTTAAACTACAACAAACTATGACTAAACTAGTTAATAAAGGTGGAGGAAATTTATTTGCTATTGTATTATAAAAAGTCTCATTTGAGACTTTTTAATTATTTCTTCTTAAATAGAAGCCTATTAAAGATATACTGATTAAACTAACAATAAACATACATATATAAGTAGCTATATTATCCAACGTATTTGGATTTTTAATACTTTTATCTGTAGTTTCTATAGCAAAAGTTGCATCAACAAAGCCACCATCTTTATAACTTACCCTTACTGTATAATTACCTGATTTTAATTCTTTTAAGTATTCTTTCTTTAAAGTAATTACTGTGCTTCCATCCTTAACTGTATAGTTTTTAGGATCTACCACAGTTCCATTTATTTTTAAACTATCAAATAAAATCCTCTCACCATTAAATTTAATAGTTAAGTCATTTCCATCAAAGACTTGTTTATCACCATCAAGAACGTAATAAGACTTTACTAAGGAAACACTGTTATTCATTCCATATGAAAATGCATCTTTATTTCTCTCATAAAAAATCGATTGAGTAGTACCATCTATTTTCGATATCAAACTAAATTTATTATCATATAAATATCCTACTTCATCTTCATTTGAATCATATTTAAAAGTAATGTAATAATTTTTAAGTTGTACTATTCCTAATAAATCCCTATATTTAGTTTCTTCTTTTCCGTCTAATGTAAACCAACGAGTAGTAACATACTTGTCATTTTCATCCACATAATTCATTACTATATAGAATGTATCATTGATATAATACTCGCTTCCATTCATTAAGAATGCATTTTCTATATAATCTTCTTTACCAGCTATGACATTGTCAACATCACTTGTACTTATTTTCTTTAAAATATTTTCAAACACTACTTCGTCTTTAGAAGTTTCAACTACATAGTCTAATATATTTTCAATTGTAGGATTTTCTACTTCAGCATAAATAGAATTTGTACCAATCATAGTTGAAAACTCATAATAAGTAGTATTAGGATTAATTTCTGCTACATCTGGTGATTTGAAATATAAATATTCATAATAAGAATCAATTTCTGCTTCAATTGGATTCTCCACTTTAACAATATTGTTGTCCACATTCTTATAATAATCTACACCAGTTTCAAATTTTTTAGCTTTTGTTAACATTAAAACAAATGGTAAAGTTTTGTTATCAACAATACTATAATAATCTTCATCCATATCTATGAATTTATCATTCATTGGTGTATTGGCATAGTCTAGTCTATCTTGTAAAGTTGCCTTAATACAAGTACCATCATATTGCCACGAATATATTTCTTCTTCTCCTGCAGCATCATCTACTTTTGAAAAAAGTATTTTATTAGTCTTACTGATACCTAAAAAATATGTTATGTCTACATTACTACAAGAAATACCATTATTTACTACGTAATTTACACCATTAACAGTTTTAACTTCTGCATTTACTATAGGAATAAAAAGCATAGTAATTAATATGAATAAAACATAGTTTATTTTCTTCATCATTATCCTCCTTACTAAACAGATACTCTATTCTATTTAATTGTATCAAGAATAATCTATTTAGTCAATAAACTATTTATACACTACTTCACTATTTTCACAAAGAATCATCATTTCTCTATCAGTAAGTTTTTCTTTAAGCTTTAAATATATATTATCGTTCACTATTATATCTACTTTATCATTTATTTCATCTATTAAATTTTCAACTTTATATAGAAACTCTGTTTCGTTTATTATTATTCTCATATCAACCTGATTTTTAAAATATTCATAGTATTCTAAATTTTCTTTTTCAAGATGAAAAATTATTCCATAATATTTATCCACATATAAAGTAATATTATAAAAGCCTTCTATACTTATATCATAATAGTCATATAACCTTTTAAATATTTTTTTTAAATATTCCTCTAAATACTCCTTATCAGTATAATCTATATTTAAATCCCTTATAATTATATCAAAAGTCATATCATCTATAAATTTAATATTCATATTACACCTACTAAATTATAATATGAAAAAAGAGAAAAACTTCTACTTAGTTCTCTCTATTTTATCATACACTTCTTTTTTACCTAACTTAGTAACATTTGAAAACATTACAAAATCATCACCAACTACTAAATCTAATTCTTCTAATATTAAATTTCTTTGTTTCTGTTGTAAAGTTATACCTATTTTATCCGTTTTAGTAGCCACTATTGTAACAGGTATTTTATAGTGCTTCAAAAAATTATACATCATTAAATCATCATTAGTTGGTTTATGCCTAAAATCTATAAGTAAAAAAACTTGTTTTAAATTTGGCCTATTTTGTAAATAATCCTCCATCATAAGCCCAAACTTTTTTTGTTTCTTTTTACTTAACATAGCAAATCCGTATCCTGGAGCATCTACTAAATAAAAATCATCATTTACTAAATAAAAATTTATAGTTTGTGTTTTTCCAGGTGTAGCCGAAGTCCTTGCGTAATTTTTTCTATTTATTAATACATTTATAAAACTACTTTTCCCTACATTACTACGTCCTACAAGTAAATATTCCGGTTTAGAGTCAGTTGGATATTGACTACGCCTTACTGCACTTATAGTTAAATTGACACTATTTATTTTCATAAATTCAACTCCTTGGTCGTGAATAAATTATAACACGATATTTATTCTTTGTCAAAAAAGTTAATCGTCAAATATTCCGTCACATAACTCATCCATACTTATATCTAGCACTTTGGCTATCTTATACATTGAATAAAATGATAATGATTTTTGACCACCTAGGCTTACTATATGTCTTAAATATTCATATGAGATATCTATTTCTTCAGAAAATTCCATCAAATTAATATCTCTTTGTTTACAAGCTTTTCTTACATTAGTTCCAACTATATATTGAACATCATCTTTACTTTTAAAACTAACTACATTATGCATAATATCACCACACATATTATATAATAATAGGCTTTCTGGGTATGCAAAAGCGTGGTTTGCAAATTGTTATGCATATTTATAAATATAAGTAATATACTCTAGTAGATAGATAGGAGATAATATGATAAATAAGAAAAGTTTATGGTTTTTAACACTCTTTAGTTTGATATTAGTACTTAGTATATACTATATTACAATGCCTAGTGAATTACTTCTTACAACTAACACAAAAATAGCTGAAAACAAAAAAAATACTGAGCCTACTGTATCAGTTAAAGAAAGCAGTGCTTTAGATGCTTTAAGAGCTAAATCAGATGAGGCTATGATGAAAGAAGAAGAAGAGTTACAAACAATACTTACAAAATCGGATTCTACAGTGGATGAAAAAAACAAAGCATATGAAAAAATGAAAGAATTAAATTCTACTAGAGGTGAAGAAGAAAAAATTGAAAAATTAATTTTAGATGAATATAAATTAAAATCCTTTGTAAAAGTGGAAGGAAGCAATATTAAAGTTGTTGTAGAGTCTAAAGAACACTCCTTAAGTCAGGCCAATAATATAATGCGTTCTATACAAGGAAACTATGAGGAACAAAAGTTTATTACTGTTAGTTTTAAAAATAGCTAAAAAGCTATTTTTTTAGGCTAAAAATATAACATTATACTTACCTCATACATACAATAATATGAGAAATATAAACCACTCTATTGGGAAGTGAGGTAAATATGAGAAGTAGCATTCTTACCAAGAGAGAAAAACAAGTATTTGAGCTTTTAATAACAAATAAAAGTACAAAAGAAATAGCAGATGCATTAAACATAAGTGAAAAAACTGTTAGAAATCACATATCAAATGGAATGCAAAAGCTTGGAGTTAAAGGAAGAGCAAATGCAGTTGTTGAGCTATTACGTCTTGGAGAAATTTTTTTATAAAACGTATTTTATACGTTTTTTTACATATATTTTTATAGGTGATAATATGATAAAACGATATTATATAAAAAAGATAGTTGTTTCTTTGATAGCGATATTCTCACTTTTTCTAATCTACTTAATTCCAAATCAAGAAACTATTAAGTTAACAGAAGAAATTGAATATGTAGATAAAGAAATTAAAACAAGTAATATTTTTTTACTAGACTCAAACAATCGATTAGGTAAAACTAAAATAGTAACAACTAAATCAAAAGATGTTGAGTTAGCCAAAGAGCTTATAAACGCTCTAATTATAGATAGTAATATGCAAGATAAAATCCCTAATGGTTTTAAAGCTATTATTCCTAGTAATACTAAAATTAAAAGTGTAAGTTTAGATAACAATATAATTAAAATAGAATTTAATGATTATTTATTAAATACTAAAAGAGAATTACAAGAAAAAATTGTAGAATCTATAGTATATACCTTAACAGAAATTGATAGTATAGATAAAGTAATTATATTTGTTGATGGAAAAATACTTGATAAGGTAAATGGCAAGGCTATTCCTACTACATTAGATAGAAGTTTTGGTATAAATAAAGAATATGATATTGCAAGTAAAGATAATATTAGCAAAACAACTATATATTATGTAAGTAAATTTAATGATTATACTTATTATGTTCCAGTAACCAAAATAAATAATGATGACAGTAGTAAGATTGAAATTATAATAAATGAATTAAGCAGTTCAAATACTTATACACCTACTTTAATGAGTTATTTAAATTCAAATACAGAAATAGTATCAACAAGTATTGATAAAGATACACTTAATGTTGAATTTAATGATTATATATTTAATGATGTTGTAGATCAAACTATATTAGAAGAAGTAATATATACAATTTGTCTGTCAATAGAAGATAATTATGATGTAAATAATGTAGTATTTAGTGTAAATAATAAAGAAATTTACAAAACTGTCTTAAAAACACTTGAATAATTTTTTAAATTAGTATATAATAATCTTGTTTCAATGACAAGACGTCCCAGTAGCTCAGCTGGATAGAGCACCGCCCTTCTAAGGCGGGTGTCAGGAGTTCGAATCTCTTCTGGGACACCATTTGAAAGTAACTTACGAAACCTATTTGTTCGTAAGTTTTTATTTTATGATTTTTTAGGTATTCGAAACAATATAAAAACAACTTTCAATTTAATTTGAGAGTTGTTTTACTTTGGTAATTTAGTACACACTACGCTATTGACAAAAACAATAATGATATAAAAATCTGAGGATAAAACTAACTTTGATTTTTTTATTTTATTTAGTTTTAATATTATATAGTTCATTAAATCTTGTTTTACTCATAACTAGAACATGTTTAATTATAGGAACGCCATTTTTTCGCCAACTATTTTCTTCGTCTTTATAAAACTCAAACCCTATTTTTTCATGAACTCTTTTTGATTTTTTATTTCCTTCATAATATCCAGAAACTACATTATCATACCCATTTTCAAATAAGAATTTCATAGTTTCTACGACTGCCTCTTTTATATAACCCTTTCCCCAATAGTTCGAGTGCAGATTGAAAGTTAGTTCTAAACTATTCAACTCTTTATTATACTGATCTGCAACCAAATTAGCTATGGGTTCCATTGTTTCTTTTAAATATATAATCCAATCATAAACATCTTCCGTTTCATCTGAATATGTAGCAAAAGTAGCAACAAAATTAGAATCATTTTTTACAAATTCAAATTCTCCACATACATTCATTAGTTTTGTAAAATTGTATTCATATACTTTCACAAAATCTTCTGCTGTTCCTTTTTTTAATATTAATCTTTCTGTTTCTAATTTTGGTGTTTTCAAAAACATTCTATCGCACCCTCTTTTTTATTATACTTAAATGTTAATATTTCATCTAAATAAAGTCAAAACTAAATTCAAATCAATTTACAATATTTTGTAATTCTTTCATATAATATCACCTTAACATTTCTATCCTTACGTATATAATTAAAATTATTATATATTAAAGAAATCATTTATGCCTTTAATACCATAATAATAATTATTCATAATTTTTATACACATAGTCATTTTATCTTTATTTATTGTTTTATTTTTATTATATTCATTTATTATTTGATTAAATAATTCATTATAATAAAATGTAATAGAGCTATACTTTGATTGCACTAATAAATCTACTAGTTCTTTTACTTTTTGTTTTAATTCAGCTTCTATGTTAGCCATTATGTAATCTTGTATATTTACTTTTTCACCATCAATTTCAAACTCATTATTAAATATTATTGATAACTTTTTTTGTATTGGTAATTCATCATTTTTAATATCATTTAATAAATATTCTTGATATTCTAATGTTTTTTTTACTTCATATTCTGTTAATTCTTTTAAATTTGTTATCGTTTGTTTAATATTATCTGATTTCCCTGTTATATAATCTCTATCATCTGTTTTATTAATTTCTAAAATATTTAAATTATTAATGTCTAACAAGACCCAATATTCAGCCTTATAACTTTTATTAGAATTCCATATATCATCAGTTTGATTTGACAACATAACTCCTATATATAGCTTTTCATCTTCTACCCTTAACATAGGATAAAGTGGAATGTATTTGTCCAATCCTTTATCATTTTTTTCTTTATTTACTATATTTAATATATTATCTAAATTTAATTTATCCATTATATCTCTCCTTAACCTTATTTCTAGCACTATATAAATAATATTTTATATTTGATACACTAGAATTTATTTTTTTACTTATTTCTTGTATTGAAAGGTCATCACAATAGTATAGTTTAAATGATATTTTTTCTTTTTCAGTGAGATTAATATTATCTAAATTATTTATTATATCCTTATATATAATTTTATCTAACGCATTTTCTTCATAGCCGATTTCATTTGTTAAATCATATGCAATGTTATCTTTTTCTCTTATATATTTTTTAGCCTTAGTGCACCAAACGTTATGAGCTATCTTCCATATAAGATTATCTATTCTTTTTATTTGTATGTCTTTATTAAAATACTCAAATATAGAAACAAATACATTACTTGTTAAATCTTCTGCATCCTCTTTATTATTAGTTTTCTTTAAAGCCCAATAATAAATTTTATAATAATATTTATCAAATATCTTATCCATACTCTCACCTTTCATTTATATAGTATCAAAAATAATGATTTGGTTAGTTTTTTTATAAAAGAATATATCTATATATCGTTATATTTAACAGCAGTTAATTTAATTTAACTGCTTCATTTACTATTAATTGATATTTATCATATCTTTTTTCTACTTTACAATTAAAGAATATAAACATTCCACTCTCTATCCAATTATATTTTTCATATACTTTTGGAAAAAGTACAGCTTCTCTATTTGCTAGTTCATCGCTTATATTTAAAAATGCCATGTCATCACCTTTTGATGTACTTATTTTTTTTACTTTATCTATGTATGCAATTACATCTATATTCTTATCAAAATATGTTTCTATATCGCTTAAATCAGTAATATTTGTATGTCTTATTTTATACTCCACAATCGGATTGTGTGTTAAGTAGAAACCAAATATATCTAATTCTATTTTAGCTAATTCAGATGATGAATACTCACTTGTTAATACTATTTCTGGCTTTATAGCATATTCTTCTCCAACATCTTTAACAAGTTCTGCATAATTTATTATTTCGTCTAAATTATTTATTAGTGTTTTTCTATTATATCCAAACTGTTTAAACACACCTGCATATATTAAAGACTCTATTGTTTTTTTATTGACATTTTTTCCATAGCACTTACTAATAAAATCATATATACTAGTAAAGTTTGACTCTTTTCTCTTATTTAATATATACTCTACTGTTTGGATACCAACATTTTTAATATTAGTAATAGGATATCTTATCCCTAACTGTTCTATTGTGTATTTATTACTACTAAGATTTATATCCGGACTTAATATATTAATTCCATATTTTTTAGCTTCATATATATACTTTTTAGTTTTAATAGGATCATTTAGTTCTTGAGTTAAAAGATATGCAATAAAATTTTTAGGATAATGTGCTTTTAAGTAAGCCATTTTATATGCTATTATAGAATATCCTATAGAGTGTGATTTATTAAATCCATACTCTGCAAATTTCATCATAAGGGCAAATACATTGTTTATAGTATACTCATTATATCCTTTATTTAAAGCTCTTTTTTTAAATTTTTCTTCTTCTTTAAGTAATATATCTTTCTTCTTTTTACTCATAGCTTTTCTAAGTATGTCAGCTTCACCCAATGAATAATCAGACATAACATTCGCTATTTGCATTATTTGCTCCTGATATATAATTATTCCATAAGTATCTTTTAAAATGTTTTCAAGTGATGGATCTATATAACTAACATTTTCTTTACCTTGTCTGCGCGCTATAAAGGAAGGTATATTCTTCATAGGTCCAGGTCTGAAAAGTGCAATTGCAGCAAACAAATCATTCATAGTTGTTACTTTTAATTTTTTTAAAAAATTTATCATTCCATCTGATTCAAATTGAAATATACCTAACGTATTAGCATCATAAAATATTTTTAAAGCTGCAGTATCATTTAATGCTATATCATCAAATTTAATATCAGTATTATAATCTTTATTTATACTAGATATAATATCATGTATAGTGGTTAAATACTTAATAGCAAGGAAATCCATTTTTAGTAGCCCTATTTCCTCTAAATATGTCATATCGTATCCAGTAACATAAAATCCATGGGATTTATCAAGTGGGATAACTTCATCTAGGTCTATACTAGACATAATTATTCCAGCTGCATGCATAGAAGTATGTCGTTTTAAACCTTCAAATTTTAATGCAACCTTATACAAATTCATTAATTCTTTTTTTCTATTTAAAAGTTCTTTAAGCTTAGAATTACTATTATAATTATCTATAAGGTTTTTTTTAGAATCAATTAATTTTGATAAGTTATCTATAATAGAAAGATCTATGTCCATAGCTCGTCCGATATCTCTTATTGCTTGTTTTGCTCCCATAGTGCCAAAAGTAATTATAGGTGCTACTCTCTTTTCTCCATATTTATTTATACAATAATTAATAACATCTTCACGTCTTCTATGTTCAAAATCTATATCTATATCAGGCATACTAATACGTTCTGGATTTAAAAATCTTTCAAATAACAAATTATACTTTATTGGATCGACATCAGTTATCATAAGGCAATATGCTACTAAAGATCCTACCGCACTACCACGACCAGTTCCTACTATAATATCGTTTTCTTTTGCCCAATTAACATAATCAGACACTATTAGAAAATAATCACAAAATCCCATTTTGTTTATTATAGATAATTCGTATTTTAATCTTTCTTGATATATACTCTTAACACTACTTCCGAATCTTTTTTTTAATCCATCTATACACTTCTTTTTTAAATACGTATAGCTGTCTATATTATTTAATTGATACTTTGGAGTTATATTTAATTTAAATGGAATTTCTACATTACACATATTAATTATTTCATTTAGATATTCTATACTTTCAGTGTAATTGCTGTTATATTCACTTTCAGTTAATATATAATTATTTAATTTATTAGAATTAACACTATCAACAGTTATTCCCTCTTTTATAGCAATCAAATAATTAATATAATTCTTATCTTGTTTTTCTATATATAAGGTTTCATTAATATATATCCATTTTCCAAATTTATCAATTTGTTTTTTATCATTATATCCTTTATAAATATTAATAAATATTTTTTCTAGTTCTTTATATAGTTCTAATGAATTAAAAGGGACAATACATATTATATTATCACTATATCTTTTTAAATCATTTAATTCTAAATTTCTTTCTGAGGAAATAGTAGTTAATTTAATTAAGTTTTTATAACCGTTATAATTTATAGCATATAATACTAATATCTTGTTATTTAATAATATTTCTAATCCTATTATAGGTTTAATACTATTATTTATACACTTTTTATAAAAATCCATAACACCGTACATATTATTATCTGTTATAGTAAGTGCGGAAATGTTATTTTTAACAGAAAAAGCTATTAAATCATCTAATTTTATCATAGATGTTTGTAATGAATTATCTGTCTTTATATAAAGTGGTGCATACATACTATCCCTCCTACTTATATTTTACTATATTTTTTTAGCATTTTAAAGTATAATTTAATTTTATTTCTTTAATACTATGCATAAAATTAAATATAAAGATATAATTTTATATTTAGTTTTTTATTAACTTAAGCCTTAATTTTCAAATATTTATTGACAATAAGTTAAAAATATGATAAACTTTATAAGCGTGATGAAAAACTTTGAATGGAGGAATTAAAATGGCAATTAAATTAACTAATAAGAAACCATTATCTGGTAATAGAAGATCTCATTCTTGTAGAGCTACTAAACATATGCAAAAAGTTAATATGCAAGTAGTTACTTTAAGTGATGGAACTAAAATAAAAACAAGTGCAAGAGAAAAAAGAACATTAAATAAAATAGCAGCTTAAATAGCTGCTATTTTTTTATATTAGTACCTTGTAATCTTTGTAAAGAATCTTTTACTTTTTTATCTTCAGTTAAATACATTTCTTTCAATATATTTAGTGCTTCTTTCTCTGTTATTTGATTATAATTTAATTTTTTTGCTTCACTTGTACTTTTAAGTTCATCAAAAACCAAATCTTTAACATCACTATTTTCAAAAAGATAATTAGTAAATAATCCTCCGCTTAACACTACTTGATTATTTCCATCAAACATTGTTATTGTATCAGTTAAGTTTTTTAACATACTAGATAGAATAGTCTTTGATTTAGAATCATTTAAATTAGTTAATAATTGATCATATGCATACTTAAGTGCATCTAAATCAGTTATTCTTAGCATTTCCCCATTATTCTTTAACGCATCTAATTTCATCTCTTGTCTTATTACATTTTCAAACATAACATCACCTAATACATTTCCTTTCTTTGTAATTTCAAACTACCCTTACTAAGTGTTTTTTTATATTCTAATGAATCTTTATATATAACTAAATCTCTAGCTTTAATATCATCTACTTCATTATTTTTTATAGTATTTGTCTTTTTTATATTTCTAGGTACTAGTGAAGCATAAACATACTTTAATCTTTGTATATAAGAATCAAGTTTTTGAAGTTTATAACTATCCATTCTCTTATTATTTTCAACCATATCTTTTTTAGCTTTTAATAATTCAATTTTGTTTTTTACTTCAATTGCATTAATTTCTTTAGAGTTTTCTTTATATAATCTTTCAAGATTCTCAACATATACCCTTTCTTGGTCTAAATCAAAATCATATGAATCACTTTTTTTATTACTTAAGGCATTATTAATCATAGAATATGCATTTACAATTCTTTCTTTTTCTTCTCCATGTGCGTTAAATACTTTAATTGCGAAAGCATTTAAAACATCTTCTTTTGAAGCATTCATATTTATTCCTAATATTTTATAATTATCTTCCATACTCATACCTTCTTTATATTAAGTATAACACATTTTATTATATTTTTACTAGTATGTTAAGATTTTTTTATTAAAATTATTTGATACTCTTTCTTTATCTGAATCTTTTACAACAACTGTATTTACATCACCATCTGATATATATTTTTTGTTTTCTAGTAATTTAAAATTCATTTCTATATCAAACTCAGCTCCATTATTATCATAAGCTCTAATTCTTTTTAAAAATTTAGAATTAAATTCAGTACTAAAAGGTGATTCCTCTGCTTCCCAGCCTACTCTAAGTAAAGCCTTTGTTTCGTATTCTTTATTGTTATAAGTACCTTTTAATATATACTGAATATTTTCATGGTTTAAACTATATGGTGATCCAAATGGAAGTGCGACGATATTAACATATTTTCCTTTAGTATATTTATCTAAAATTTCATACATACTTCCGACTTCTTTTTCACTTTTCTCCTTATCGGCTTTAGTAAAATCAACATGAGAATATGTATGATTTCCTATATCATATCCATTTTTAATTAACCAATCGATTATTTTTTTATTATACTCTTTTTGATTAAATATTCCTCCATTGATAAAGAAAGTCGCTGTAACATTAAAATCTGGATACTTTTTCTTATACTCCTCTAGTATTCCAACTGCGCTGTTAGGATCTATAATAATATTTCCATTTTCATTTGTTCCTGTAACTTTAATATTATTAGAAAGTCCATCATCAAATGTTAAAATAATTGGACTATAACCTAATTTAACATCTATATTTCCATCTACATAATCATCAAGTCTAATCATACGATATCCTTTTTTATAATAAAAATCTAAATCCGCCCTGAAGGCTTCACTAGTTCTTTGGTATCCATCTTTATCTACATTCCCTCCAGTATATTCTGTATCACTATTTTTTTTATTATGTATTCCATGATACATCATTATAGGAATTTCGCCTAATTCATTTACATTATTATTTTTATAATCTTCAATTGTTAATTGTTTTGTTTCTTTAATGGTTTTTTCTTTTTTGACTTCTTTTTTAGTTTCAACATTAGTACAACCAATTGCAATCAAACAAAAAACTAAAATCAATACTTTTTTCATAAATCACCCTTACTATATTGTGCACTTATTCACTTTTTATTAGGTATACCTAAATGTTTATAAGCTTTTTCTGTTACTACTCTTCCTCTACTTGTTCTTTTCAATAGACCTGTTTGAAGTAAATATGGCTCATATACATCCTCTATAGTTGTTTGTTCTTCACCTATAGAAGAAGCAATAGCTTCTATACCTACAGGTCCACCATTAAATTTTTCAATTATAGATTTAAGAAGATGATAATCAGTATCGTCAAGACCTAAATTATCTACTTTTAACCTATCCAACGCATTTTTAGTAGTTTCTAAATCAATAACATTTTTACCCTCTACGAGTGCAAAATCTCTTACTCTTTTAAATAATCTATTACATATACGAGGAGTTCCTCTACTTCTTCGTGCTAATTCCAAAGCAGCATCATCATCTATTGGTGATGACAAAACCTTACTTGTTCTAATGGCGATACTTTTAAGTTCGTCTTCAGTATAATAGTTTAATTTATTTATAATACCAAATCTATCTCTCAAAGGACTTGTTAAATCACCAGCACGAGTAGTAGCACCAACAAGTGTAAAAGGAGGCAAATCAATTTTAATATTTCTACTACTAGAATCACTGCCAATCACAATATTTAAAGTAAAATCTTCCATAGCAGAATACAATATTTCTTCTATAAATCTAGGAATTCTATGTATTTCATCTATAAAAAGAACATCACCCGGTTCTAAAGAAGAAAGTATAGCAGCCAAATCACCCGTTTTTTCAATAGATGGACCACTCGCTAATTTAATATTACTTCCTAATTCATTTGCTATTATATATGCTAAAGTTGTTTTTCCTAATCCAGGTGGGCCATATAATAATACATGATCTAAAACTTCATCTCTCAACTTTGCCGCTTTTATAAATATAGATAAATTATCTTTTACTTCAGATTGACCTACATATTCGCTTAAACTTGAAGGTCTAATACCTGTCTCAAAAACATCTTCACTTATTTTATCTTCTGTAATTATTCTATCCATAATTCCTCCTGACATAATCATATACTTCTTCCCAGCTTTTTACTCTTTTAAAATTACTACTTTGATTATTTTCACTATCAAAAAGCAAATAATCAATTCCTTCTTTTTTTACACTAGCACATACATCAATATTATCATCAACCATTAAATCAATACTTTCTAATTTACAAATATCCGACTTGTTATGACAGTCATAATAAATCTTCTCTATTGGTAATTTATTATCGTAAATAAATTTATTAGTAATGCTTTTAGCAACATTACTAAATGTATTTCCACGAGCTGTTATAATTATTAATGTATTACCTTCAATTGCTAATTTATTTAAATAATATACTGCATCTTTCTTAAAAGTGGCATTCTTAATAACATCATCATGGTATTTATAAAGAAAATTTAACATTTCACTACTATTATATCCTTTTTTTAGTAAATCAATTGATACCCCATACTTTTTCATTATCATTTTATAAGAATCAGTTGTATTAACTAATGTATCATCTATATCTATTCCAATTCTCATATTACTTTAACATTAATTTTAATGCTTCCTTTACTTGATCTTCAATATTATCTGATTTAATATTTACAATAACTTTAGAAATATCTGATGACTTATAACCTAATCCCTTTAATACATCAATTAATTCCTCATATGATGCATCTTTAATATTAGAACTATCTACATTTAATTTACCTTTTAAATCTAATATAATTTGTCTAGCAACTTTATCACCTATTTTAGGAAATTTTTTTAAATATAAAATATTTTCTCTTTCAATAGCATCTTTTATACCATCTATAGAGCCGGTTGCTAACATAGGTAATGCCATTTTACATCCTAATCCCTTTACTTCTATAAGTTTTAAAAACAAAGATTTTTCTTCTCTATTTTTAAATCCATATAAAGTTATCTCATCCTCTCTTACATACTGATATAAATATACCGTAGTAGTTTTATCTAATTGATATGAATATGGATTAGCAACATATATTAAATAGCCTATATCGTTATTTTCAACAACTATATAATTACTATCTTGATCTACTATTTTACCTTTTATATATTCGTACATACTATCACCAGTATAATTATAACACAAACATTTGTTTAAGACAAGAAAAAAAGGTTTTTAACCTTTTATAAATTCCCTAAATATTTAGCTGTTCTTACCATTTGTGCACTATAACCATATTCATTGTCATACCAAGCTACAATCTTTACTAATTGTTTTCCATCTACATCCAATACTTTAGTTAAATCAGAATCAACTAATGCGCCTAAAGTAGAACCTATAATATCACTAGATACTATTGGATCTACTGTATATCCTAATACTTCTGAAGTATTATTTTTTAATAAATCATTTATCTCAGATGCTGTAGTATTTCTATTTAATTCTAATGTTAAATCTACTACACTACCAGTGGATGTAGGTACTCGAAGTGCTGAACCATCCATTTTACCTTTTAGACTTGGTATTACTTCTCCTATTGCCTTTGCAGCACCTGTTGATGATGGTACTATATTTTGTGCACATGCTCTACCACGTCGCGCTTTTATACCTTTTTTGTGTGCTATATCAAGAGTTGCCTGATCATTTGTATATGCGTGTACAGTAGTCATAAATCCCTTTACAATGCCAATATTTTTTTCTATAACATTGAGTACAGGCGCTAAACAATTTGTTGTACATGAAGCTGCTGATATTACATTATCATTACTATTTAATATGCTTTCATTAACACCATACACTATAGTTTTCATATCTACGCCCGGAGCTGATACAATTACCTTTTTTGCTCCTGCATCTATATGAGATAATGCAAGTTCATGTTTAGTAAATTTACCTGTGCATTCAAAAACCTCATCTATATTTAATTCACTCCAAGGTAATTGCGCAGGATCCATTTCACTATAAACATTGATATGTCTATTTCCAACTATTATGCATGTTTCATCAAAACTTATATCGTCTATTCTATAGTTTCTATGATTTGTATCATATTTTAATAGATATGCCAATTGTTCAGGGTCTGTCAAATCATTAATTGCTACTACCTCAAACTCTGGATCTTCCTCCATTATTCTAAATACTAACCTTCCTATTCTTCCAAAACCATTAATTGCTACTCTAATCATATTATCACCTTTCTACTTTTTAAAACAGCTGCCACCAATAAACTCTCTCAATACTGAATTTTGAGGAACATCATCAGATGGTATTGGCAAAAAATTTCTTAAGAAATTAATTAACCTAAGTGCTTCTGGATATTCTTCATCTTGCTCATTTACATTAAATAACAATGGCTCGACATATGTTTTTAATACCCCTATTTCATACACTAATGAAGAATTTATAACTTTATCAACCTTATCTTGGAATTTAAATATATTATCTTTTTCACCTGCCTGTATATTAGGCCACATTTTTAATGTATCTTTAGCAGTGAAACCTCTAGTTTTACTGTCTCTTACTATTCTTCTTAATTTGCGCACATCGCTTGTATGTATATGAGTATGATCATCTATATTTAAATGAGTAAGTGGGCTTATATATATCTTATATTTCCTATTTGGTGCGATTGACATAGTAAGCATATCATTAAGAGCATGAAGCCCCTCTACTATTATTATATCTTTATCACCTAATTGTAGATTTTTACCATTATATTCTCTTTTACCCAATACAAAATTATACGTAGGTAAATTAACTTTTTTTCCTTCCAATAGCTTAGACAAAACTTTATTAAATAATTCTATATCTAAAGCCTCTATCGATTCAAAATCTGGTTCACCAGTACTAGTTTTAATTCTAACATTGAGTGGTGTATAAAAATCATCAAGGCCCAAATAATGAGTAATAAATCCTCTACTTCTTAAGTAAACATCTAATTTTTTACTAGTAGTAGTTTTTCCACTTGATGATGGACCTGCAAGTAATACTACTTTAATTTCTCCTTTTTTTTCATATATTTCATCAGCAATATGAGTTAATTGACTATCAAAATATGCCTCGGATAAATTAATCAATGAGCCTTCTTCTGCCCTTGATACTACTCTATTTAAATCCGCCGCATTACTTATTCCAAGCAAATTACCCCAGTTGTTATATTCTACAAATTTATTAAATATATTATTATGATGGACATAATCTAATGTACATTCGGGATTTGTAGTATTTGGTATAGATAATACAAATCCTTTTTCATTTATCATAGTCAATTTAAAATCATTAATTTGATTTGTACTATAAGCCATTTTTCCATAAAAATACTCATAAATATCATTTATTCTATACAAATTGATATATGTATTTGAAATATATTTTAATACATTAACTTTATCAATACGATTATGTTTTTTAAAATATTTAATTGCATCCATTCTAGAAACGCTGAGTTTAACGAATAAATAATCATCATTTACTATTTCTTTCATTCTTTTTTCTACTTCTTTTAGCTTAGATTTATCTATAGTACTATTTTTTAAAGTACAATAAACTCCATTATCTAGTGAATACTCACAAGTAATATCATCGTTTAATATATCACGAATTGCTAAAATAAGAATAAAGCGAGCACTTCTAGAATAAATTTCGTGTCCTACAGTAGAAGAACGATCAAAAAAATCTATTTCACATCTTTTTTTTAATGTATCACTTAAATCAACTATATCATTATCTACTTTAGCAGCCAAAATATCAAAATCAAAATAATTTTTAAAATTTAAAGAAATATCTTTAAAAGATGTTCCCTCTTTGAATTCATGTGTTTTACCTCTAAAGACTACTTTAAACATTTTTTCCATATAATCCCTCTATCCTTATCTATATTTTATCAAAAAAGTATATAAAAGTCATTATTTTATGAATATTTTTTATTCTTTTTAACTATTATATTCATAGGAGATGATTAAGTGATAATACCTACTGTTATAGATAAACATAACAATCAAGAAAGAGTCTATGATATTTACTCTAGGCTTTTAAAAGATAGAATTATAATAATAAATGATGAAATTAATAGCGAGGTTGCTAATTCAGTAGTAGCTCAACTATTATACCTAGATTCACAAAATAACGAAGACATTAATATATATATTAATTCTCCAGGTGGATCAGTTGTTGATGGACTAGCCATATATGACACTATGAATTTAATTAAAAGTGATTGTTCTACTATAGGAATGGGTATGTGTGCCTCTATGGCTGCTTTTTTACTTAGCAGTGGTCAAAAAGGTAAAAGAATGATACTACCTAATTGTGAGGTAATGATACATCAACCTTTAGGGGGCGCTAAAGGTCAAGCTACTGAAATAAAAATAGCGGCAGAACACATATTAAAGACTAAATACAAATTAAATAAAATACTTGCTAAAAATACAAACAGAAGTATAGAAGATGTAGAAGCTAATACTGATAGAGATAATTATATGGATGCTAAAGAAGCCAAAGACTATGGTATAGTAGATAAAATTATAGACAATATATAGTCTTTTTTTTATAAAAAAAAGTAAGTTAACTTACTTTAAAAAACCCTTAATAATTTTATCCTCTGCTTCTTTTGCAGTTAATCCTAAAGTCATTAATTTTTTTAACTGATCACCAGCTATTTTACCGATAGTAGCTTCATGTATAAGTTCTGCATCTGAATCGTTGGCTACTATAGTAGGTGTTGATGTAACCTTACCATTATCTTTTATAATAGCATCACATTCAACATGACCAAAACAATTGCTATTACCAACTACTTTAGAGATAAATTCTTGTTTTGAATTTTCAGTTGCTACTGATCTAGAAGTAACCTTAACACTGGATTTTTTACCATTAAGTTTAACATCAAATTTTGTTTGAGCAAACTGATCAGAATGTGTATAAATCTTTTCATTTATTATTAGTTTACAATTTTCACCTAATTTTCCTTTAGTCAAACGTTTAGTGGAGTCAACACCTTTTATTTGAGTAGTATACATTTCAAGAGTACTATTGGCTTTTAAATATACCTCTGTTGTTGGATTTAGTATTCTTTTTCCTTCTCCATTACCCTCACCATAATGATTTTCTACATATTTTACTCTTGCACCTTCTTCAAGATAAAATCTATGTATTCCATCGTGCTGAGAACTCTTACAGTCATCATTATGTATTCCGCAACCAGCCATTATTATAGCAAATGAATTCTTGCCTATATAAAAATCATTATACACAACATCTGTCATTCCACTTTGAGTTAAAATTACAGGAATATCTACTACACATATTTTAGTATTTTCTTTAACTATTATATCTATTCCAGACACATCTGTCTTACTAACTATATTTACATTATCTGATACTTTTCTATCTATACATTTACCATTTTTTCTTATGTTATATGCACCTTCATACTCAGTATGCCCTGAAATAGTCTTAAGTAAATTAGTATCTACATTATTCATTCAAAGCACCTCCTTTTTTAGGACATTCTTTTGTACAAACAACCTTTGGCATTACTTCTTTTGCAGTACCTTGTTTCTCTATTTTACCATTTTTCATTAATATTACAGTATCTGCAATATTAATAATACGTTCTTGATGTGAAATAATCAAAGTAGTCCCCTTTGTTTTACTTCTTAAATCAGTAAATAAGCTTATTAAATTATTAAAACTCCATAAATCTATACCCGCTTCAGGCTCATCAAATATAGTAAGCTTTGAATTTCTTAAAAATACAGTAGCAATTTCAATTCTTTTAAGCTCTCCACCGCTTAAAGAATCATTCACTTCCCTATTTAAATATTCATTAGCACATAATCCTACTTTTGATAAAACTGAACAAGCTTCATCATGAGTAATATTTTTATGTGCAGCTAACTTAATTAAATCAAAAACAGTTAAACCTTTAAATTTAACAGGTTGTTGAAATGAAAATGATATACCCATGTTAGCTCTTTTATCGACACTTAAATCAGTAATATCCTCTCCATTAAAAATAATACTACCACTATCTGGTAATTCTAATCCCATAATTATTTTAGCAAGTGTACTTTTTCCACTTCCATTAGGACCAGTAATAACAATAAATCTATCATCATCTATACTTAAACTTATATTATTTAATATATTCTTTCCGTCTCTTTTATAGCATATATTCTTAAGTTCTAGCATAGTCATCACCTCTTTCAATATAAATTATATCACTAACTCTATTCTATAACAATAAAAAGTATTGAAAAACAATACTTTTTTTATTGAGAAGTTAAAGCTATACGGAATGACCTGTGATCATTACCACCACCACCGTTGTTAGTAACATAGAATACACCAGCAGCTTCATCATTAGACCAATCGCCAAGGAGTAACCATGAATCATTGGCTTTAACAAAACCGTCATTATCTCCATACCAGCCTCTTATTTCTGTTATCACATAACATGGTCCATTACATGCCGTTGTTTTATCTAAAGTTGTATATAGTTCATAATACTTTGAATCTGGAAAATCTTTTCCATTTGTTATAACATTTCCATCATTTAGTGTACCATTAAAATCTGAATTGTATGTTTTATTAGATCCACTTATCTTATTATAATTAGACATTTGATGTTCATCTGCTCCACCACTCATGTCATATATTCCATATATATTTCCTGTTGTGGATGCTCCTCCTCCACAGTATCCTGTTCCTGATCCTCTATCTGTTAATGTGTTATATGTACATTGTGTATTTGTTGTATCTTGTGATGGTGTTCCATTTGAAGATCCTGTTATATAGGATGATGATTTATTTTGATATACTTCTTTATTGACTCCTATATATAAACTATTTCCATATTTTCCGTATTTTGATTGTGATAAGAATGATGCTGTCATCCATTCACTTGCCTTTGTCATATGTGAATCTCCATTTGTTAATTTTGATGTTAATAATTGTGATGTTGTAAACTGTGAGGATACATTTTGACTTCTTA
>CAKOXU010000008.1 GCA_934130235.1 uncultured Bacilli bacterium | reverse complement strand
ATTAGGGTAGAGAAATCTACCAAGTATTGTTCATGTTTTTTTAATTTAAGAAGATGTGAATAATGCGTCCCCCTGAAGAGAGCGAAAGCTCTCCTTTTTAATTAAAATTGTTATTATATCTATTATTAAATGAAAAAAAATGATATAATATATATGTAATAAGTATGGTGATATAATGAAGGAAAAAAAGATGTTTGGACAATTTTTTACTATAACAAATCCGTTTGAGGTAGAACCATTTGAGCAGTGGATTAAAACAGCTGAGATAGATGATGATACTGTATTTTTAGAACCTTTTGCAGGAGCAAACAATATTGTAAATATGATAGAAGATATTGGAATTCATAATAGATGGGATTGCTTTGATATAGTACCAAATAATGAACTTAATAAATCACGATACTTAATAAGAAGAAGAGATACATTGAAATTTTTTCCTAAAAGGTATAAAATAGCTATTACAAATCCACCTTATCTTGCTAAAAATTCAGCGACAAGAAGTAAGATTAAGTATCCTAAGACTGAATATCAAGATTTATATTTATATAGTTTAGATAAGATGATAAATAATGTAGATTATTGTGCAGCAATTATTCCTGAATCATTTATAACGAATTTAATTTTTAAAGATAGATTGATAATGGTTATATCATTAACATGTAAAATGTTTGATGATACTGATTGTCCTGTTTGCCTTGCACTATTTTCTCCAACCAAAGATAAAGAAAAATTTGATTTAAGTGAGGAAGATTTTATTATATATTCTATGAATGAAAAAATTGGAAAATATAGTGAATTAAAAGAAAGGGTTTCGTTGAAGAAAAAAATAGATATAAAATGGATTTTTAATGATCCAAATGGAAACATTGGATTAAGAGGAGTAGATAATACAAAATGTCAATCGATTAAGTTTGTAAATGGTGAAGAAATAGATCCAAAAAGAATAAAAGTTTCTTCAAGATCATTGACGAGAATATCAGGTTTACCTAAAAAATACGATTTAGATCTTTTTATATCATTGCTGAATAAGAACCTTAATAGTTATAGAGCTATAACACATGATGTATTTTTAACTCCGTTTAAAAATTTAAGGGATGATAATAAATATAGAAGAAGATTAGATTTTGAAACAGCGCGTTTCATACTTAACTCTACAATTTTAGAAATGGAGGATTTATTATGAGAGAAGATTTACCTAGTTTGGATTATAAAAAGAAATTTCAAGAAAGATTAAGAAAAAATATAGCAGATATGAAAGAGAATAAGACTAGTCCAGATTATCTTAAAAAGGTAAGAAATTTTATTGAAAAATTCGAATTAAATGAACGAGAAATAATGGAAAAATATGAAAAAGATGAGATTTTTGCTTTGTTTTTTGTAAAAGATCCAGGAAAACAATCCTTTCATGAAAAGGCTGCTGCAGAGTTTATTAAATCATTGAACAAATCTCTAGATATTAAATTGTTTCAAAATTTCAGAAATTTGCCAACTGGTGGTAAAAATGCACTTTATATTTCTAATGGTAATGTAATAGATTATAATACTAGAAAGGGCAAATCGGATGGGAAGTCTATAGATTTTTATTGGGAATATAATTATAAAAATAAAAAACTTAAATTTTATGCATCTCATAAATATACTGAAGCATCCGGTGGATCTCAAGATAATCAAAGAATAGATATAGAATCATTTATGGAGGGAGCTCGTAGTAGTAGATCATCAAATGAGAAGTTTTATGCTATAACTGATGGTGAATATTATAAAGATATGAGAGAAGATTTAAATGACATGCATGGAAACTCACATGTAAAATCTATTAGTATAGATGAATTAGCTGGTGATGTAGCAAAGTGTGTAAAAGCATGGTTGAAAAAAGAATTTGGTGATGAGGCAATAGATGCGATAACTAAATTAGACTATATTATTAAACTTTATGACGTATAGATAAACACAAAATAAAAGTCGAATTAAATATGAATTAATTTGACTTTTATTATAATATACTATAATATATATCACTAGGAGTGGATATCATGTTATTTTTTTCAGACGATTTGGTAAAAAAATATATTAGTGGTGATGATTTACCTATAAATATTGAACAATTGGAGAATAATTATGATTTTATGGTAAAAGTAATTAATACAACAAATGATAAGAGAATGGTGAAATGCTGTTCTGAAAGTCTAATGAATAATTATGATTTTATAAAGTATCTAATTGATAAATTTAAACATGATACAAAATTTATAGAAAAAGTTGCATTGGAATATTTAAGGAAAACAAAAGATGATGATATAATTTTTGAACTAAGTATAATAATATCTAAATATAGCAATGATGAGTATCTAAAAACAGAGTGTGCTTTAAGAGCTCGATCTAGATATAACGCTTTGGTTATGATTTTAGAATCAGAAAAATCATTAGGAAATTTAGATAATAAAAACTATGGTCTTGGATATTTTTATATGAACGCTTTATATAATTATAGTGATGAAATAAAAGAGTATTGTGCTAAAATACTATTAGATAATATTTTCTTTAATAAAGAAAAATTACCTTTAGAAAAGACAATACATAAGGTGTATAAAACACCAGATACTATTTTAAAACAAGGTAAAAACAATTATTTACTTAATGTTATAAAAGTAAAAGATATATCTCTTTATGAATATGTTAGTGTCCATTTAGATTTATTAAATAAAGAAAAAGAAGAATTAGACAGAATATTAAAAAACTGGGATAGTTATGTAAGAAGTTTAAATGATGATAGATTTAGAAAATTGTATGATGAAATATATGATTATAATAGTAATTCTTTAACTACCTCTAGTAGTAAAGATATATTTGAGTATGTAATAGAAGAGTCCAATTTCTTTGATTTATATAAAACTACAGATTTTTATAAAGAACTAAGTGAATCTTCTGAAGAACTTGATGATATAATTGCAAATATGTCTGATGAAGATTATACTAGTTATTTAGAAAGTAAAAATTATGATATGCCTGATATTTCTATTGACTATCCTAAAATAACAAAGGATGATTTAAAAGTAGTCAATTATGGGAGAATAGTTTTAAAACAATTATTTAAAGAAGATTATATAGATGATTCTAATAATGAAAAATATATAGATTATGATAAGAAATTAGTTATTATTAAATAACTAATTTTTTGTATTAAAATAAATATTAATCGTATATTAATAATGGTGATATTATCAAAAAGTATATTTATTTAGCTATATTAATTTTTATAGCTTCTCTTAATTTTAACTTAATATTAAAACCCTTAAACTTAGTAACAGGTGGTACACAAGGTTTAGCGCTACTTATTAAGCATATTATTAATATAAAGTCTTCAGTTATAATATTAATTATAAACTTAACAACTCTTTTCTTATCATATTTTTTTCTATCTAATGAGGTTGTAAAAAGTTCTCTAATAGCTTCTTTAATATATCCTTTATTCGTACGTATTACAAGTGGATTTCCTGCACTGAATTTAAATATATATATCTTAATTGTCATAGCTGGTGTTGTTTGTGGTATAACAGGAGGATTTATTTATCTATTAGGATTTTCATCCGGAGGAGTTAGTAGTATTAATTTGCTTATAAATAAATATCTAAAAATACCAATTGATAAAAGCAATTTTATTGTAAACACTATAATAATAATACTTGGTATGTTTACATTTGGCATAAAAAAATGTATATATTCATGCATAATAATATTAATTAGTAGTATAATTATAAAACTTATTTTAAAGAAAAAAGAATAATTATATATTCTTATATTCTTCTAAGGTAAGTTTCTTTTGATATATTGTACTAGCAATATCTATGCCAACATATCTGTAGTGCCATGGCTCATATTTAAAACCTGTAATATGATATTTAGCTTTTGGATATCTTAAAATAAATCCATATTTATGTGCGTTTTTTGATACCCATTTAAATTCTTTTGTATATTCAAAATTATCATAATCATAAGTAGAATCTGATATATCTACTGAAAGACCTGTTTGATGTTCAGAGTGTCCCGCTTTAGCGCTACATAATAGTGCATAATACTCACCCTTGTTTTTAACGTAATTATTAAATAATTTCTCTTGATAATTATAATCTCTAAATGCTGATACAGCTATTATAGTTAAATTATTGTCTTTAGCATCTCTAGCCATTTTTTCAAATTGATATTTAGCTTCTTTTCTTAAATACTTATTTTCTAATGCATAATTTGTATCAATAGCTTCTAAATCTAATGGCTTATATGTTTTTTCTAATTTAATATTTTTATTGACTATATAATCATATTCAGTAGGGGAGTATATAGTTTTAATATTTTTATAAAATGAATCGTTAGATGATATTATCAAAAAAAGTATAATTAGTATTGTTTCCATACTAAATTATATCTAAAAAAAAGAATATTATGCTTATCTTAAAAAGTAAGCGTAATATTCTTCATATGTAATATCGTTTTCATGTATATACTTTGCTACATCTTTACCAACATATCTATAATGCCATGATTCATATATATAACCAGTAAGATCATCTTTTCCCTTTGGAAATCTTAGTATAAAACCATATTTATAAGCATTTTTTTGTAACCATTTAAATTCTTCTGTATTTTCAAATTCATCAAAAGAGACTAAATCTCCATTAGTGATATCAGCAGAATATCCTAATTGATGTTCAGAATATCCTGGACGTGCAGAATATGTATCGGCTGCTTTAACGCCATCTGATTCTACATAATTATTGTATAAAGTTTTTTGAAAATTATAATTTCTATATCCAGTAGTTATTTTAATAGTTAAATCCTCTTTAGCCATATCATCTGCCATTTTTTTAAATGCTTCATATGCATCTTTATTTAATTTAGCACTATATTTAGTATATTTATTTTTAACAGATACTATATCGTTTGATTCATATTTATCAGTTAAATAATAAAATTTATTTACTAACGTATACATACCTTTAGAAGTATCAGCTTCACTGACATCTTCATAATATACTTTATCTAAATTACAGTTAACATTCCTTACTACTTCACTATAGTCTAGTTTAGGATATATATCTAAATATGATAAATATCTGTTTAAATATTCATGAATATAATATTTTTCCTTCATTAAATTGACGGTTCTTTCATCTTTTAACTCTTTACCATAGTTATTTACAAGTTCTACTATTCCATCAGCAGAGTATTCTTTAGCATAGTCCATATATTCACTCATATTTTCTTCTTTAAAGTTTTTGTTGTTAATAATTTTAAACACTTTTAAATAGTCTACATCTTTATATTTTTCAGTATATTTTAAATATAAATATAACTTGTTTGAATCATATTCATCACTAGTTATTATATAAACTAAATTTTTATTATATTTAAATTTTTTAATAGCCTCTATTTCACTTTTTGTAAGTTTATTTATTTCTTTAATTTCTATTTGTTTATATCCAATATCTTCCAAAGATCTTGGTTTACTATTTATAATTGTATATCCTATAAAAATAATTATAAATAATAATATTAATTTAGGCAACAATTTTAATTTTCTTTTACTTTTTTTCATTTTTACCACCTTCTATAAAGTATGCATAATACTCATCAAAAGTTATATTATTCTCATGAATATAAGTTGCAGCATCAATTCCAACATATCTGTAGTGCCATGATTCATAATTATATCCAGTTAAGTATTCTTTGTCTTTAGGATATCTAAGAATAAATCCATATTTATAAGCATTTTCTTGTAACCATTTAAATTCATCAAATTCTTCAAAAGTTTTACCAGTGGAACCAAATGTTTGAATATCAATAGCCATGCCTGTTTGGTGTTCAGAATATCCTGGACGTGCAGCAATTAAATCCGCACCTTCTTCACCACGAGAAGATTTATATTCATTATAAACTTCTTCCTGTTCTTCATAACTTCTGTAAGAAGAATTAATGATAAGAGTTAAATCTTCCTTTTTAGCAGCCTTAAACATTTGAATAAATGCATTATAAGTGTCTACGGTAATTTTTTGATTATCTCCATAACTATATTGATTTGATATATTTTTAAGTTCAGGAGAGTATGTATTATCCAAATGATAAAACTTATTAACCAATAATAAATTACCTAAAGAGACATCAGAAATTTTATCATTCTTATAAAAATCATGATCAGCTCCAACATTTACTATACTAACAATTTCTTTTTTTGATTTTACATTTTCTTTAGCATACTTCAAATAACTTTTTAAGTTACTTTCTAAAAAATATTTTTGATCTATAAATTTAGAAATATTCTTATTATAGTCTATAGTAAGAATATAATCTATAGTACTGTTTTTTAGCTTTTTAATGTTTTTAATTTCTGTGTCACTATAATTTAATTGTTTTAATTTATATTCATACGAGTTGTGATAGTTAATTGTTTTAATTATATAAAGTATACCTATAACAAAAACTAATAAAACTATAAATAATTTAATAAAAGCACTTTTCTTTATTTTTCTTTTTCTATTCATAATCATCACCATTATTATTGTAGCACATTTTTATAAAAAAAACATTAAAAGCGTGCTATAATTATTATGGTGATAACATGATAGGATTTGTAATAGCTGAAAAGCAAGAATTAGAAGAATTGCTTTCTATAGTTGATAATATAAAATATTGTGATGAATTTATTTTAGGAAAAATAAAGAATCATGATGTAGTTATATGTAAAAGTTCAGTTGGAAAGGTAAATGCTGCTCTTACTACTCAAAAAATAATAGATAAGTTTAATATATCTATTATAATAAACATAGGTGTATCCGGAAGTGTAAATAATATGTTAAATATCAAAGATATAGTAATAGGAACTAAGTTTTACCAGTTTGACTTTGATACATCTGCTTTTGAAAGGGATATAGGTGAGATTGAAAATGTAGGTAAATATATAGAGTGTAATGTTGATGAATATAATTTATCTAATTATAAACTTGGTGTTCTTGGTACATCGGATAAATTTATAACTGATAATTATGAAAAGAAAAGAATTCGTGATGAGTTTGGAATAGATTGTGTTGATATGGAAAGCGGTGCAATTGCACAAGTATGTTATTTAAATAATGTTAAATTTTTGATAATTAGAAGTATATCAGACAGAATGGATGGTAGTTCAAAAATAGAGTTTAGTAAGTTTATTAGTGATGCTTCAAAGGAAGCAGTAAAATTAATATATAATATATTATAGGTATATGCAATAACACATATATCTTTTTTTCATAAAATAAGTATAGGTGGTAATGTGTTAAATTATTTAGAAAATATTAGTCATGTAAATCAAGCCCTAATAGCAACTTTATTTACTTATTTTATGACTATGATAGGTGCAGCATTTGTAATTTTTTTCAAAAATACTAATAAGAATCTATTGGATTCAATGCTAGGAATATCTGCAGGAGTAATGATCGCATCTTCATTTTTTTCACTATTAAATCCTGCAATAGAAATGTCAATTAATTTAAATTTAAAAGTATATTTGGTCATTACTATTGGATTTCTATTAGGAGGATTATTACTTTATATTGGTGATAAAATTTTTGATAAAGTTTCTAATGCAGGTAAAGAATCTAAAAGAAGCTTAATGCTAATGAGTTCCATTACTCTTCATAATATACCTGAAGGAATGGCGGTAGGAGTAGCATTTGGTTCTTTAGCCTATAATTTAGAAGGAGCAACATTTATTAGTGCTTGTGCCCTTGCAATAGGTATAGGAATACAAAACTTACCTGAAGGTGCAAGCGTAAGTCTACCCCTTAGAATGAGCGGTATGTCAAGAAAAAAATCTTTCTTTTTAGGTCAAATAAGCGGTATAGTAGAACCTATAAGTGGTGTAATAGGAGCTTTACTTGTTTTAAGGGTTAGAATTCTTTTACCATATTTGCTTGCGTTTGCAGCTGGCGCAATGATTTATGTAGTTGTTGAAGAATTGATACCTGAAAGTCAGATGAATAAAAATAAAAGTTTAATGGCTATTTTTACTTTGATAGGGTTTACAATTATGATGTTATTAGATGTTTGCTTAGGTTGATAAAAAAATTTTTTTATTCTATAATAATACTGGTGATATAATGAAAATAGTAAAAATTGACGACAGCATATTTAGGGAATATGATATAAGAGCTATTTACGGAAAAGAGCTAAATTGTGATGTTGCATATACATTTGGTCGTGCTTTTGCATCATACATAGATGATTCAGAGATAATAGTAGGTTATGATAATAGAAGTTCATCAGTAGCACTTTTTAAGGCTCTTACAAAGGGACTTATGGATTCTGGATGTACTGTTATTAATTTAGGATTAGTGACAACTCCTATGTATTATTTTGCTAAAAAATTAAAGACAGTAAAATGCGGAATAATGATTACTGCTTCACATAATCCTAAGGAGTATAATGGCTTTAAAATTTCTTTTGATTATTACGGTAATGCTTATGGTAACTATATAAAAGATTTTAAGAAATTTTTAGATAAAGAAGAATATAAAACAGGTAAGGGTAAAATGTATGATTTGGATATTAAGGAGGAATATCTAAATAATATAAGAGAAAGTATTAGTTTAGGAAATAGAAAAGTAAAAGTTGTAGTAGACTGTGGTAACGGAACTGCATCTACTGTTATAAAAGATGTAATGAATATGTTTGATGTAGAAGTAGACTATTTATATTGTACATCTGATCCTAATTTTCCTAATCACCAGCCTGATCCTGCAGAAAAAAAGAATCAAATTGATTTAGCCAAAAGAGTAGCAGAATTAGGTTATGATTTTGGATTTAGTGTAGATGGCGATGCAGATAGAGTAGGGATAGTAGATGAAAAAGGAAATATATATTTAGCAGATATGTATTTAACACTTATGTATAGACAAATGGCATCTACTATTAAACCTAAGAAAGCAATATATGATGTAAAATGTAGTAAAACATTAATAGATGAGTTAGATAGACTTAATTATCAGCATCTTATGTATAGAACCGGTAATTCATATATGAATATTAAAATAAATAAAGATGGTTATGCGTTTGGTGGAGAGTTTTCTGGTCATGTATGGTTTAGAGATAGATATCAAGGTTTTGATGATGGAATATACGCTGGATTAAGAGTGTTAGAAATTTTGTCTCAAACAGATAAAAAATTATCAGATATGTTTGATAATTTAAATCATTATTATTCTACGGAGGAAATAAAAGTTCCTGTTTCAGATGCTGAAAAATTTAATATAGTAAAAAAAGTAAAAGATTATTGTGATAGTAAAAATTATAAATATAATGATATAGACGGAGTTAGAGTTCAGTTTGATGATAGTTGGGCTCTAGTAAGGGCATCTAATACTGGACCAAATTTAACAATTAGATTTGAAGCTAAAACTAATAACAGATTAAATAATATTCAAAAAGAGTTTACAGACTTGATAAATAAATTAAAAGACAAGTGATACTTGTTTTTTTCTTGATATATGATATAATTTTTTTGGTGAAATTATGAAAGAGATTATTCTGGATACATTAATAGATGGTTTGAAGTTATTACCTTTTCTATTTCTTTCCTTTTTACTTATAGAATTATTAGAACATTCATTTTCAAAGAAAAGTAAAGATATAATAGGTAAGAGTGGTAATCCAATAGTAGGAGCTTTACTAGGAGTTGTTCCACAATGTGGATTTTCATGTATGGCTACAAACTTATACATAACGCGTGTTATTAGCTTAGGGACCTTAATAAGCATATATTTATCAACATCAGATGAAATGTTGCCAATACTTATTAGTAGTAAAGCTTCAATTAATACAATAGTATCAATATTACTTATAAAAATATTTATTGGTA
The DNA here is from genome assembly GCA_934130235.1 of uncultured Bacilli bacterium. Taxonomy (GTDB): domain Bacteria; phylum Bacillota_I; class Bacilli_A; order RF39; family UBA660; genus UMGS1613. Next base: position 25,500 of record CAKOXU010000008.1, on the reverse strand, counting down.
TGTTTATAGGAATACTAATTGATTTAATATATAGAAAAAGAAAAAAAGAAGATTATCATATGTGTAATAGTGATAATTGTCATTGTGAGAAAGGAATATTTAAAAGCTCATTAATTCATACACTTAAGGTATTATTATTTATAATGCTTGTTAGTTTTGGATTAAATATTGTTTTTGACCACTATAGTATTAATTTTTTAAATGATAAATTATATTCACCTTTTATATCATCTTTTATAGGATTAATACCTAATTGTGCATCAAGTGTAGCGCTAACTGAATTATATTTATCTAATGCTATAACAATGGGCAGTATGATAGCAGGATTACTTACAAATAGTGGAGTGGCAATCTTAGTGTTATTTAAAGAAAATAAAAATATTAGTGAAAATATATTTATACTTTTTATTATATATATAGTAGGGGCTTTAAGTGGTTTAATAATCAATTTTATGTGTTGACAAATAATAGATAGTGTGCTATTATTTATGTGAGCACGGATATGTGTTTTTATTTTAGAAAAATTTAAGTAGGTGAAATATGAAAAGAATAGCGAGATTTTTTGTTAATGTAAAAAAAGAAATGAAAAAGGTAAGATGGCCAAAGAAAAAAGAAATGGTAAAATTGTCAGTAGCTGCACTTGTTATTATATGCTTTTTTATGTTGTATTTTACACTAATAGATGGAATATTGAGTGGATTGGTTAAGGTGTTTGGATAATGGAAAAAGAATGGTATGTAGTTAATACTTATTCAGGGCATGAGAATAAGGTAAAAGAAAAGTTGGAAATGCGTGCATCAAGTATGGGGATGGAGGATTATATTTTTCGTGTAATTGTACCATCACAAAAAGAAGTAACTATTAATTCTGCTGGAAAAGAAGTAGAAAAGGAAACAAAAATGTTTCCTGGATATATATTAGTAGAAATGATCATGACTGATGAGGCATGGTTTATAGTACGTAATACGCCGGGTGTTACTGGATTTATTGGTTCTTCTGGAAAAGGAGCTAAACCTTTCCCACTTACAAAAGAAGAAGTTGATAGAATTTTAGGTAATATGGGTATGAGCCGTATTGATGTTGTAAATGAGATAAATGTAGATGATACTGTTAAGGTAATATCTGGTGCCTTTGCAAATATGTATGGCAAAGTAAAAAATATAGATATGGCTAATCAAATATTAGAAGTGGCGCTTGATTTATTTGGTCAAGAAACTATAGTGGAAGTAGGATTTACTGAAATAGAGAAGGCTTAAAAATGCATTATTGCATTTTTTTTGCTTTTTGATATAATAAAATAGGTGGTAGTATGAAAGATTATTTAAATAAAGATCATTCTTTTGACAAGATAACTATGTTAGGAATTTTCTGTTTACTAATAGTTATAACAGGCGTTTTTGGATTCGTATATGAATATATATTTTATTTTTTTAATGGAGGTATGAAACAATTTTATTGGCGAGGTGGAAATTTTTTACCTTGGATAAATATATACGCAACTGGCTCTATGATGATATATTTTTTGACATATAAGCATCGTAAAAGTCCTTTTAAAGTTTTTTTAATTAGTACTATATCAACTGGTATATTAGAATATTTTTCAGGATGGTGGATGTTTAAACTTACTAATAGTAGGTGCTGGGATTACAATCAGGAGATACTTAATTTTGGAAATATAGATGGTTTTGTATGCTTAAGAAGTGTATTGTTTTTTGGACTATCGAGTTTAGTGCTTATGTATGTAATAGTTCCTATGTTATTTACTTTAGCACGTAAAATGAATAAGAAGACTTTTTTAATTATAAGTATAAGTTTGTGCTCTATAATATTAATAGATGAATTTTATAATTTAATATTTGCAAGATTGTTATCATCACCTAGAGCATCTACGGTATATAAAAAACTAGGAATGCATTATTTTAGATTTAAATAATATAATTTAATAAAAAATTCTTTACTTTTATATTAAAATGTGATATTATTATATCGCTGTATTAATTTATACAGGTTTTTATATGTTTTGTGGGAGCTAAATGTCATGATATTCATGAAAAGCGGAGCATTTGTACCACAGCGAAAAATTTATAGGAGGTGTTTTTCGTGGCAAATAAAGTTAAGGAAATAAAAATACAAATTCCAGCAGGTAAAGCAACACCAGCTCCTCCAGTAGGAACTGTACTTGGACCAGCAGGAATAAATTTACAAGAGTTTTGTACAAAATATAATGATGCAACTAAAGATAAAACGGGAGACGTTTTACCAGTTGTAATTTCTGTATATGAGGATAGAAGTTTTGATTTTGTGATTAAAACTCCACCAACTCCATTCTTAATTAAGAAGATTTGTAATGTTAAAAAGGGATCTTCTAAGGGTGCTAATGAAGTAGTTGGAAATATGACTAAGGAACAATTAAAGGAAATAGCAGAAATAAAATTACCAGATTTAAATTGTTATACAGTTGAAGAAGCCATGACTATAGTAGCAGGAACTGCTAAAAACATGGGTGTAAAAGTAGAAGATTAATTAATTTATAAGTAACGAATTCCGCTTTCGATACTAATATTTTAAAATTAAAATAGGAGGGTATTTATGAAAAGAGGAAAGAAATATTTAGAAGCAGCTAGTAAAATAGAAAAAAATAAAGCATATGCTATAGAAGAAGCTGTTAAACTAGCTAAAGAGAATAAGACTGCTAATTTTGATGAAACTGTTGAATTAGTATTAAGATTAAACTTAGATACTAAAAAAGCAGATCAACAATTAAGAGGAGCAACTGTACTTCCAAATGGTATTGGTAAAACTAAAACTGTATTAGTACTTGCTCGTGGAGCTAAAGCACAAGAAGCTAAAGATGCCGGTGCTGATTATGTAGGAGATACTGATTTAATAGAGAAAATATCAACTGAGAATTGGTTTGATTATGATACTATTATAGCAACTCCTGATATGATGCCTGCATTAGGAAAAATAGGACGTGTTTTAGGACCTAAAGGTTTAATGCCAAACCCTAAAACAGGAACTGTTACAATGGATGTTTCAAAAGCAGTAAGTGATGTTAAAAAGGGTCGTGTTGAATACAGAACAGATTCTTATGGAAATGTTGCTGTATTAGTTGGTAAGACTTCATTTGACGAGGCAAAATTAGTTGAAAATATTAAGTCTTTTGTATCATTAATTCTAAAGACAAAACCTGCACAAGTTAAAGGTAAATATGTTTTAAATATATCTATCTCAACTACAATGGGTCCTGGAATTAAGGTAGATCCAACAAGTTTTGAAAATTAGTTTACATTTTAAAATAATTGTGTTATAATATACACGTTGTTTGGAAAAATAGTGCCGTAGACAGTAGGAGAGAAATCTTAATTACCTACCGAGGAACTTTTATAAAGTTTTATAAAGTCCTACGGTTAGTGGGACTTTTTCTATAACGGTACGAGAAAAATGGGAGGTGTACAATGGCAAATCCAAAAATTCTTGAACAAAAGCAAGCGATTATAGATGAGATAAAAGAAAATGTAAAAGAGTCTAGTTCATTAATATTCTTAGAGAATCATGGTTTAACTGTTTCAGAGACTATGGAACTTAGAAGAATCTTAAGAAAAAGTGAATCAGAGTTAAAGATTTATAAGAATACTTTAGTAGCACGTGCTTTAAAAGATTTAGATATAGATCTTGCTGATGAATTAAATGGACCTAAAGTCGTAGCTTTTGGTAAAGATATAATTGAACCAATTAAAGCAGTTTGCGAGTTTGCTAAAAAACATGAAAACTTAATTGTAAAAGTAGGAATTGTTGATGGCAAAGTAACTGGTTTAGAAGAGATTAATAAACTTGCAACTATTCCATCAAGAGAGGGATTACTTACAATGTTTGCAAGTGGACTTATGGCAATCCCAAGGGATTTTGCAATTTGCTTAGATTTACATAGTAAAAATTTAGAAAATTAATAAATATTAGAAGGAGGAGAAAATTATGGCAAAATTAAGCGCAAAAGAAATTATCGATTCTTTAAAAGAAATGAGTCTTTTAGAAATCAAAGAAGTAGTAGATTTAATGAAGGAAGAGTTTGGTGTTGATCCATCAGCTGTAGCAGTTGCTGCTGCACCTGCTGAAACAGCTAGTAATGATGCACCATCAACTGTTAATGTAACATTAGCATCAGCTGGAGCTAACAAGATAGCTGTTATTAAATTAATTAAGGAAGTTACTGGATTAGGTTTAGGTGATTCTAAAGCTATCGCTGATAACGGTGGAGTAATTAAAGAAAATGTTGCTGCTTCTGAAGCTGAAGAGTTAAAAGCTAAATTTGAAGAAGCTGGAGCTACTATCGAATTAAAATAATAAATATTTAAGTGGATTAAGCCTGTACTTATTAGTATGGGCTTTAGTCGTTTTATAAAATATAAAAAAATTACTTATAATGATTGACTTATTGACTTAAAAGTAGTAAAATTATAAGTTGACGGCATGTGTTTAATTTTACATGCAAATTAATAGTTGATGGGGTGAAAGAGTGGCTTATACAGTTAAAAAATTCGGTGATTACCGAGAAAGAAGAAGTTATGCAAAAACTAAAAATGCAATAGAGTTAAATAATTTACTTGATATTCAAAAAAAATCATATGAATGGTTTATGACTGAAGGTATTAAGGAAGTATTTGAAGATATTTTTCCAGTAGAAAGCTTTACTGGAAATTTAACGCTTGAATTTGGAGAATATTCATTCGAAGAGCCAAGATATTCAATAAAAGGATGTAAAGATAGATATGCTACATATGCATCACCTTTAAAAGTTCAAGCACGCCTTTTTAATCAAGAAACTGGTGAAGTAAAAGAACAAGAAATTTATTTAGGCGATATGCCTATAATGACTGACGGTGGTTCATTTGTAATAAATGGAGCTGAACGTGTTATAGTATCACAATTAGTTCGTTCACCAAGTGTATATTTTTCACGCGAAATAGATAAAAAAAATGGTAAAAATGTAATTACATCTCAAATAATACCTACACGTGGAACATGGTTGGAATTTGAAACAGATGCAAGAGATGTTATTTATTGTCGTATTGATAGAACTAGAAAAGTTCCAGTAACGACATTACTTAGAGCTCTTGGACTTTCTAGTGATGCAGATATAGTTGATTTATTTGGTGAAGATGACTATATTATGCGTACTATTGAGAAAGATACAAATAAAAACACAGATGAGTCATTAATTGATATTCATTCTAAATTAAGACCAGGAGAGCCTTCAACACTTGATAGTGCGAAGAACCAATTAATATCTAGATTTTTTGATGTATTTAGATATGATTTAGCTAAGGTAGGACGTTATAAGTTTAACCGTAAATTAAATGTAGCTGATAGATTATATGGCTGTACTTTAGCTGAGACAATTAAATTTAACGATGTTGAAATTAAAGAGGGGACTTTGATTGATAAGGCTGTATTGGAAACTTTGAAACAAGTTTTAAAAGATGGCTATGGAATTAAAGAAGTAATGATTAATGAAGAATTAGATTCATTTAATAAGGTACAAATTATTAAAGTATATTCTAAGATAAATCCAAATAAGATTGTAAAAATTATAGGAAATGATCAGAGTATAGATGTTAAAAGACTTACAATTTCTGATGTTTATGCTGCAGTATCTTATTATTTAAATTTACACGAAGGTATTGGTTCATATGATGAAATTGATCACCTATCAAATCGTCGTGTAAGACAAGTAGGAGAGCTTTTACAAAATCAATTTAGAGTAGGTATTTCACGTGTTGAGAGAGTTATTCGCGATCGTATGAGTACTCAAGAAATAGCTGAAGTATCACCAAAAACTTTGATAAATATTAGACCGCTTACTGCTGCTATGAAAGAGTTTTTTGGAAGCAGTCAGTTATCTCAATTTATGGATCAAACAAATCCAGTTGCTGAATTAGCAAATAAAAGACGTTTATCTTCATTAGGACCAGGAGGACTTACTCGTGATAGAGCAGGTATGGAGGTTCGTGACGTTAATCCGTCTCATTATGGTAGACTTTGTCCAATAGAGTCTCCGGAAGGACCTAATATAGGACTTATAACTTCACTTGCAAGTTATGCAAAAGTTGATGAATATGGATTTATAATGACTCCATATAGAAAAGTAGAAAATGGTAAATTAACAGATGAAGTTAGATATATGACTGCAGATGAAGAATTAGATTATCATATTTCTCAAGCAACAGTTAAATTAGATGAAAATGATTGCTTTGTAGATAAAACAGTGCCTGTTCGTTTCCGTGGTGAAAATATAATGATTAATAGTACAGATGTAGATTATATCGACGTATCAAGTCAACAGGTTGTATCTATTACTACAGCAGGTATTCCATTCTTGGAGCACGATGATGGTAAACGTGCACTTATGGGTGCTAACATGCAACGTCAAGCAATACCATTATTAAAAGTAGAAGCTCCTATAGTAGGAACTGGAATAGAGGCTATATCAGCTAGAGATTCTGGCGCTGTTATAACTGCTAAAGCAGATGGTATAGTAGATTATGTAGATGCTAGAAAGATAGTAATAAAAACAAAAGGTGGAAATGATACTTACTATTTAAATGGATACGAAAGAAGTAATGCTGGTACTTGTTACCATCAAATACCTATAGTTAGAGCTAAAGATAAAGTATTAAAAGATCAAGTTATAGCTGATGGACCATCAACTGATAAAGGTGAAATGGCATTAGGAAGAAATGTAACAGTAGCATTTATGAATTTTAACGGTTATAACTATGAGGATGCTGTAATATTAAATGAGAGATTGGTAAGAGATGATGTTTATACATCAATACATATTCAAGACTATCAAATAGAGTGTAGAGATACTAAATTAGGATCAGAGGAATTTACTCGTGATATACCAAACGTATCTGAGGAAGCTCGTAAAAACCTAGATGAAAATGGACTTATTCGTATAGGTACTGAAGTACATGATGATGATATATTAGTTGGTAAAGTAACACCAAAAGGTATGGCTGAACTTACTAGTGAGGAAAAATTATTACATGCTATATTTGGAGAAAAGACTCGTGAAGTAAGAGATACATCTTTACGTGTACCGCATGGTGGTGAAGGTATAGTTCACGATATTAAAGTATTTACAAAGGAAGATACAGATGAATTACCAGCAGGTGTATCAAAGATAATTCGTGTATATATCGCACAAAAACGTAAAATAACTGTTGGAGATAAAATGGCCGGACGTCATGGAAACAAAGGTGTTGTATCACTTGTACTTCCTTCAGAGGATATGCCATATTTAGCTGATGGAACACCAGTAGACATATTACTTAATCCAATGGGAGTTCCTTCTCGTATGAATTTAGGACAAGTATTAGAAATGCACTTAGGTGCTGCTGCTAAAAAATTAGGTATTTATGTAGCCACTCCAGTATTTAGTGGAGCTGAGAGATCTGAAATAATAGATGCCTTAAAAGAAGCTGGTATAGATGAAGATGGAAAAACTGTTCTTTATGATGGTAGAACGGGAGAACCATTTGACAATCGTATAAGTGTTGGAATAATGTACATGATTAAATTACATCATATGGTTGATGATAAACTTCATGCACGTTCGACAGGACCATATAGTATGGTTACACAACAACCATTAGGTGGTAAAGCACAATTTGGTGGTCAAAGATTTGGAGAAATGGAAGTATGGGCACTTTATGCATATGGTGCTGCACATGTATTACAAGAGATGATGACAGTTAAGTCTGATGATGTTATCGGACGTGTTAAGGTATATGAAGCTTTAGTAAAAGGTACACCAATACCAAAACCTGGAATACCAGAAAGCTTTAGAGTATTAATAAAAGAATTCCAAGCTTTAGGTCTTGATATAACTATACTAAATGAAATGGGTAATTTAGTTGAGTTAAAAGATCTAGAAGAACAGGATAAGGATACGACTTTATCGCAACCTAAAGCAGAAGTAGAAGTAAATAAAATAGGTGATGATGATAAAGAAGATATGGAAGATTATACTGATGATTTAGAAGAAGAATATAATGATGACATAGATGATGAGTATGACGATCTTGATGAGGACTTTGAAAATGAAGAAGCAGAGGGGGATGAAGAATAATGGATGTAAATAATTTTGAAGGTTTAAGAATAAGTATTGCATCTCCTGAAAAGATTCGTTCTTGGTCATATGGTGAAGTAAAAAAAGCAGAAACAATTAATTACAGAACGTTAAGACCAGAAAGAGACGGATTGTTTTGTGAAAAAATATTTGGACCAACAAAGGACTATGAATGTGCTTGCGGTAAATACAAAAGATTAAGATATAAAAATATTGTATGTGATAGATGTGGAGTTGAAGTTACAAGCTCAAAGGTAAGACGTGAACGTATGGGACATATTGAACTTGCAACTCCAGTATCTCATATTTGGTTCTTTAAAGGTGTTCCATCACGTATGGGATTAGTATTAGATATGTCTCCAAGAGATTTGGAAGAAGTATTATACTTTGTAAGTTATGTAGTATTGGATCCAGGAAGTGCACCTTTAGAGAAAAAACAAACTATTTCTGATAAAGAATATCGTGCATATTATGAAAAATATGGAAATAGCTTTAAAGTTGGTATGGGAGCTCAAGCAATCAAGGAATTACTTGAACAAGTAGATCTTGAAAAAGAAGTAAAAGAATTAAAAGAAGAAATTGAAAGTATTAAAGATTCAACTAGTCAAAAAAGAATTCGTTTGATTAAAAGATTAGACGTATTAAATGCATTTTTAGAATCAGGAAATAGACCTGAGTGGATGATATTAACTGCACTTCCAGTAATACCACCTGAACTTAGACCTATGATTCAATTAGATGGTGGTAGATTTGCTACTAGTGATCTTAATGATTTATATAGACGTGTTATAAATCGTAATAATCGTTTAAAAAAATTAATGGAATTAGGTGCTCCATCAATAATTATTCAAAATGAAAAACGTATGCTTCAAGAAGCAGTTGATGCTTTATTTGATAATGGTAGACGTGGACGTAATATTACAGGAGCAGGAAATAGACCTTTAAAATCTTTAGCCAGTATGTTAAAGGGTAAACAAGGACGTTTCCGTCAAAACTTACTTGGAAAACGTGTTGACTATTCTGGACGTTCAGTTATAGTAGTAGGACCAAGTTTAAAAATGTATGAATGTGGTATACCAAAAGAAATGGCGTTAGAGTTATTTAAACCACATGTTATAAATGGATTAGTTTCTAAAGAGATAGCTTCTAATATTAAGGTAGCTAAACGTATGATTGATAATCAAGATCCAAGAGTATGGGATATAGTAGAAGAAAAAATTCATGAACACCCTGTCATGTTAAACCGTGCCCCAACTTTACATAGACTTGGTATTCAAGCGTTTGAACCTAAATTAATAGAAGGACGTTCTATTCGTTTGCATCCACTTGTATGTGCTGCATTCAATGCAGACTTCGATGGAGATCAGATGGCTGTACACGTTCCAATCACAGAAGAAGCTCAGGCAGAAGCTAGAATACTTATGTTGGGTGCTAATAACATACTAAAACCATCTGATGGTAAACCAATAGTTACACCAGGACAGGATATGGTTTTAGGAAACTATTATATAACTATAGAAAAAGCTGGATTGCCTGGTGAAGGTAGAGTATTTAAGAGCCCAGATGAAGTTTTGATGAGCTATGAAAGAAGAGAGATTACCTTACATACAAGAATTGCTCTTCCAGTAAAATCATTTAAACATAAATTATTCCCTGATAAGTATATGAATAAGTATTTAGTTACTACTCCAGGTAAGATTCTATTTAATGAAATCTTCCCTGATACATTCCAATTTATAAATGAGGGAACAAGTGAAAATATAGAAAAAATTACTCCGTCTAAGTATTTTATTGACATGGGTAAAAATATTAAAGAAGAAATAGCTAAAATGCCTATAACAGCAGCATTTAACAAGGGTGTACTATCTAAGTTAATTGCACAAATATATAAACGCTATCAAACAACAGAAACATCTGTTATGCTTGATAAATTGAAAGATTTAGGATTTAAGTATTCAACACTTTCTGGTATTTCAATTGCAATATCTGATGTAAAAGAATCTGTTAAAAAGCCTGAAATAATAGCTCGCAGTCAAGATTTAGTTGATCAAGTAAATAAACAATTTAAACGTGGTTTAATAACAAATCAAGAGAGATATGAAAAAGTAGTATCTATATGGACAGATGCGAAAAAACAAATTCAAGCTGAGTTAGAGGAAATGGTTGCTAATGATCCAGATAACCCAATTTGTATAATGATGACATCTAAGGCCCGTGGTGATATGGGATCATATACTCAATTGGTAGGTATGAGAGGATTATTCTCTAAACCTAATGGACAATCAGAAGAAATCCCAGTTATATCTTCATTCTCAGAAGGTATTACAGTTAACGAGTTCTTCTTGTCAACTCATGGTACTCGTAAAGGTGCTGTTGATACAGCATTAAAAACAGCAGATGCTGGATATTTGACACGTAGATTAGTAGATGTTGTACAAGATATAATCGTAAAAGAAGATGATTGTGGAACTGAGGCAGGTACAGTAGTAGAAGCATTTATAAATGAGAACGATGGAACTGTAATAGAATCATTGTATGACCGTATATTAGGTAGATTTACTAATAAAAAGATATTGCATCCAGAGACAAAAGAAGTTATTTGTGAAAGAAATACATATATAACAGAACAATTAGCTGATAAAATAATAGCAGCTGGTATAACAAAAGTACCTATTAGATCAGTACTTACTTGTAAAACAGAACATGGAGTATGTTGTAAATGCTATGGACGTAATTTAGCTACAGGTCAAATAGTAGAAGAGGGAGAAGCTGTAGGTATTATGGCTGCTCAATCAATCGGTGAACCAGGTACTCAGTTAACCATGAGAACTTTCAACACTGGTGGAGTAGCAGGAGACGATATAACTCAAGGTTTACCACGTGTACAAGAGTTGTTTGAAGCACGTAATCCTAAAGGAAAGGCTACAATAGCTGAAATTAATGGTGTTGTATCTAAGATAGAAGAAGATAACGGAAAATATATAATTTATATTAAAAACGATGTTGAGACACGTAAACATACTACAAATTATAATGTTAAATTAAATGTAGAGTTAAATCAAGAAGTAAAAGCTGGTACAAAATTAACTTATGGTGCAGTATCACCAAAAGAATTATTAGTTGTTACAGATCCTATTACAACTCAACAATATATTCTATCTGAAACACAAAAAGTATATCGTTCACAAGGTGTTGATATATCTGATAAGCATGTTGAAATTATCGCGAAACGTATGATTTCTAGAATAAAAATTGTTAACTCTGGTGATTCATTATTCTTACCAGGTACAATGGTTAATATAAATAAATTTACTGATGAAAACAAAAAATTAATACTAGAAGGAAAGAAACCATCACTTGGAAAACCAGTACTTTTAGGTATTACAAAAGCATCTCTAGAGACGGATTCATTCTTATCAGCTGCATCATTCCAAGAAACAACTAGAATACTTACAGATGCTGCAATACATGGTAAGATAGATAAGTTAGAGGGATTAAAAGAAAATGTTATTCTTGGTAAATTAATTCCTGCTGGTACAGGCGCTAAAAAATATAGAGATATAAATTATAAGCTTGAATTAGAGGGATTAAAAGAAGAACCATTAGAAGCACTAGAACAAGAGTTATTGGATTAACAAAACGTAAAGCAAGTTATTTTAATAAAAAATGCTTGCTTTTTTATGTATTTTGCTATATTATTAGTATAGAAAGTAGGGAGAAAATGAAAAAGAAAAATATTATATTAATAGTATTATTAACAATAATACTAATGGCTTTAGCGCTTACAGCAGGATATTTAGTAGGAACAGGAAAATTAGATAAGTCTAATAAGACAGATAACAATACAAAAGAAGACGTAAAAAAAGAACCAACAGAAGAAATTAAAAATAATAAACAGTATACAGTAAACGATTCGTTGATAAAAGAATTATCAACATATATTCCAGATAGTATTTATTATTCAAAAGACTATAGTAAAACTCCATCTATAATTACTATATCAGATAAAGATATGGTAGGAATTGTTCTTAATAGAATGATGAATAATAAGAGTAATATAAAATATGAAACTATTACTGTAACAAACGAGTATACTAAACAAGAAGTATGTGCAACAGAGGATATTACTTGTGGTTCTGAAATAAAGGCAAGAGCATATTATATATCAGATTTAAATAAACAAATAAAAGAAATGTTTGGAAAAACAATTACAAATTATCCGGGAGATGTAGCAGTATTAGAAAAAGGTAGCACTAATAGTGTGTTTGTAAAATACAATGATTTTTATTATAGATATGATAGTTCAATGGGTGGAGCATACCAAACTACAACTAAAAAAATAGAAAGTGTATCATCAGATAGTAATACAATAACAATTAATTATACTATTGCAATTAACTCTGTTGAAGGTAATACAACAAATAAAACATTATCAGAAAAATTTAGTTGTGATAATAATGAAAACTGCGTATTTACTAGTGCTGAAGTAAAATAGAGATGTAAAGCAAGTTATTTTAATAAAAAAAGCTTGCTTTTTTATGTGCTTTGTTATATTATTAGTATAGAAAGTAGGGAGAAAATGAAAAAGAAAAATATTATATTAATAGTATTATTAACAATAATACTAATGGCTTTAGCGCTTACAGTAGGATACTTAGTAGGAACAGGAAAATTAGATAAGTCTAATAAGATAGATAACAATACAAAAGAAGAAGTACAGAAAGAATATTCAATTAAAGATGCGAATGAATTGATAAATAAATATCAAGGATTATTGGATTATGTTTTTAATGAAGTTAGAAATCCAGAAACAATAGCAAACAATGGTTATATTGATATAAATCAAAATTATAAAGGACTTTTTACTTTGGATTCATTGAACTTATATTCTAACGGTTATAACAGTTATGATGGATTAAATTCAAATTATAATAAGTCTACATGTAAGAAATTAGAAATGGTTGATTGCGATGATGACGCAGAAATGATATATGTTTCATATGACGAAGTAAATAGAAAATATAAAGAATTGTTTGGGAAAAATAAAGAATTAATAAGAGACAATTTTGCATTGCGAGCAGTAAAAAAATATGTATACTCTAGTAAATTAGATGCATTTGTAGCAGGTAATTTTAATGAACACGCAGGTGGCAGAACCATTGATCCTTTAATTGGCAAAGCAAAAGACGCTAAAATTGATTCAGATGAATTAATAATAAATTATCAATATTTTTATGTATATTTAATGAATCCCTTTGAAGAGGCATATTATGGAACCGAAAAAGGAACTAAAATACTATTAGAAGAGATGAAAGATAAAGAAAGTTTATTTGAAAAATATAATGCGCAAGAAAAAGTATATAATTTAAAGATAACATTTATAAAAGAAGATAATCATTATATAATAAAAGATATTTATAAAACTGAAGTGTAAAAAAAGAAAGTATTATCGATTATAATACCTTTAAAGTTCACACTAAATAAAAAAAGCATGTAAATGTGTTAAAATATATTTAGAAAGAACTTTGGAGGTGTTTTTTCATGAGTAAACATAAGAAATGGACTTTAGATGATAAAGTCAAAATAGTAAAAGAATTTAAACAAGGAGCTACAATATCATATTTGATGAAAAAATATGGTATTCCTAGTGTGGGAACAGTAAGCGTATGGAACAAAAAATATGATGAAGGCAAGTTAAATGTGGATAATCGAGGCAAAAAGAAATATAACTATGAATTGGAGGATATTGATATCCTAAAAAAATCCTATGCTCTTCTGATGGAAATCCGCTCTCAGCAACACAAATAGAAAAATATCAAATTATTGATAAACTAAAAGAAGAATATCCAATACTTAGAATATGCAGAGTATTAAATGTAAATAGAAGAAGTTATTATAAATGGTGTAAGATAGGAAAACCGAAAGCAAATAATTTTAATAACGAAATCGCAAAAATTATATCAGAAAAGCATAATAATTTAAACCAAACATATGGAACAATAAGATTAAAATATCATATAAGAAATAAATTTCAAGTAAATCTAAATCATAAGTTAATTAGAAGATATAAGAAAATACTAGGATTAACAGTAGTTGTAAGAAAAGGTATGGGGTTAGCTAGTAAAAGAGCAAACGAAAAGAACCTTAATAATAAGGTCCCTTACTTGGTTGAATGTAACTTTAAAACAAATAAATTTGGAACAAAATTTTCCTCAGACGTAAGCTATATAAAATGTACTGATGGAAATCTATATTTATCTGCAGTAAAAGATTATTTCAACAATGAAATTGTATCATTTTCTACATCAAATAACAATAATGTAGATTTAATTATTGAAAGTTATAAAGAAGTAAATAATTATAAACAAGCAATAATAAATACGGATCAAGGGGCAGTTTACTTTGCTTATGAATATATTGAATTATCAAAAAATATGAATTTCAGAAGAAGTATGTCTCATAAAGGTCATTGTTGGGAGAATTCTCCTATAGAAAATTGGTTTTCACAATTAAAGCAAGAATTGTTATATCCACAAGGTAAAATGACTAAAAAACAAGCAAAAACAGAAATAGAAAAATACGTTCATTGGTACAACAACGAACGTATTCAAAAGAAGTTAGGATACTTATCGCCAGTACAGTACCGACTTCAATATACAAATTAATATATTTTTTTATTTAGTGAGTACTTGACAGGTACTAGTATCATCTTTCTTTTTTACATTTTATACCTTGATATGTATTTCGCTTTACCATTTCTTTGTCTATGTCATTTAATATTGTTACTTTTTTTATTAACCAATTTGGTTCTATTAAGTCATCAATTTTAGGATCACCTGTTATTCTATGGACCACTATATCTTCTCTTAAGTATTCTAATTGTGATACTACTATATCTATATATTCATCTCTTGTAAGCATTTTAAAGTGTTTTTCATTATATAATTGTTCTAATTTTGTATTTTTTAATATTGATAGCATATGTATTTTTATTCCTTGAATATCTAGACTGGATAAGTATTTGACTGTATCTATCATCATTTGCTTTGTTTCATATGGTAGACCATTTATAATGTGAACAACTATATTGATATTCCTGGTTCTTAATTTTTTTACCATGTCTGTAAAACATTTTAATGTATGGCATCTATTTATAAGAATAGATGTTTCTTCATGTATTGTTTGAAGCCCAAGTTCAATAGTGAGATATGTTTTTTTAGAAAGTTCTTCTAAATAATCTAGGCACTCCTCGCTGATGGCGTCTGGTCTAGTGGCTATATTTAGTCCTATAACACCATCTAGTTTAAGAATAGTTTCATACTTTTGTTTTAATGTATCTACATCAGCATACGTATTTGTATTAGCCTGAAAGTATCCAATGTATTTGGCCTTAGGCCATTTTTTAAGCATCATTCCTTTAATCTCATTAAACTGGATTATTAAGTCTTTATTTTTATCACCGGCATATTCACCTGATCCCATGTTAGAACAATATATGCATCCTCCAAATCCACTTTTACCATCTTTATTTGGACATGTAAAGCCTGCATTTAAACTTACTTTAAATACTTTCGAATTAAATTTATGTTTATAAAAATAATCTAATGTATAATATCTTTTATTTGAATCACTATACTTAAACATAAAATCACCACTAATATTATAATATAGATATTTTCCATATACAAGTAAAATAAATATAAAATTATTTATTTTTTATGTTAAAATAGATATAGGTGGTAGTATGAATATAGAAAATGATTCTATTATTATATGTAATAATTCTTATAAAAATCAAATACTAAAAAGTATTAATAAACTTATAAATATAAAGTTTTATACTATGGATGAATTTAAGAAAAAATATATATTTGATTATGATTATAATACTATTTTATATATAATTAATAAGTATAATGTTAAGTATTCAATCGCACTTTTATATATTAATAATTTATATTATATAGAGAATAATGACTATGAATATGATAGATTAAAATTTTTATTTGAGTTAAAAAATGATTTATTAAAACATAATTTATTGATTATAGATAATCATTTTAGAAAAAGTATAAGTAATAAAAGCATTATTATTTATAACCACAATTTAAGTAAATTTGATAAATATATTTTGAAAGATCTTGATTATAGAGTTATTAATACTAAAAATGAAAAATATCGTCATACAGTATATGAGGCTTTAACAATAGAAGATGAAGTAGATTTTGTCGCACATAGTATTAGTAAATTATTAGATGATGGAATTAGTATAGATAAAATAAAACTCGTAAATGTATCAGATGACTATATAAAAGTTATAGATAAAATATTTGGGTTTTATAATCTTAAAATTAATAAACATGTTAGTATTCCTATAATATCTAGTGTTGTCGGTAAAATATTTTATGATAATTTATCACTCGGTGTAGAAGAGGCTATTAAAAGTATTTCCAAATATGATAAAACAGATACTTATAATAAAATTATTAATATTTGTAATAAGTATGCATTGGTATCAAATAATAAAGATCTATTTACTTTAATTGAATATGATTTAAAAAATACATATATTGAACATGATAAATATTCAAAAGAAATAGAAGTATGCGATTTATTAAATTATGATTTTAATGGATTTTATGTATTTTTACTTGGATTTAATTTAGGAAGTATTCCTTTAATATATAGGGATGAAGACTTTATACCGGATAAATATAAATTAGATTATATGGATACTACTATAGATAAGAATAAATTATCAAAGAAAAATGTAGTAGAATCTATAGAAAATATTAAAAATCTTGTAATAACATATAAATTAAAAACGGATTTTGAGGAATTTTATCCTTCTAATTTAATAGAAGAAAAAGTAGTCAGAATTAATAAAGATTATAAGAAAAGTTATAGCTCAAATTTGGATAAACTAAATTATGCATTATATTTAGATGAATTAGTTAAATATAATGTAGTTAATTGTAATTTAAGTATTTTATCTAATAACTATGATATACCATATAATACTTATAATAATTTATTTACAGGCATTAATACTTTGAAAATAAAAAAGTATATAAATAGTTTAAAAAGATTTAATTTATCCTATACCATGATGGACAATTATAATAGATGTTCATTTAGGTTTTATGTAAATAAAATTTTGTGTCTAAATAAAGATATAGATAAATTTAGTATAGAATTAGGGAACATATATCATTATGCTTTACAAAAATATTTTACTAATAAAGAAGAAGTTTCTGATAGTGTGAATGAATATATATCTAAGAATAATCTATCTTTAAAAAATTCCGATAGGTTTTTTATAGACAGAGCTATTAAAAATATTGAATATGTAATAAGTGTAATTGAATATCAAAATAGTTTTTCATCATTTGAAAATATAGATACTGAAGAATTTATAAGTGTTCCTATTAGTAATAATATTAACTTTGTAGGATTTATAGACAAGATAATATATAAGACTATTGATGATTATATTTTAGCGACTATTATTGATTATAAAACTTATGTAAAAAAGCCTAGTTTAAAATATATTGATAGTGGTATAGATATTCAACTTCCTGTATATATGTTTTTAGCTAAAGAAAAATATAAAAATATTAGATTTACAGGCTTTTATCTTCAAAATGTGAGTGATAATAACTTAAGTAAAGAAGAAAAGTTAAAAAGTTTAAAATTAATTGGGTATACAAATAAAGATACTTCAATATTAGAAAAAATTGATTATAATTATAAAGATAGTAAGGTAATAGATGGAATAAAAGTAAAAAATGATGGAACATTGAGCTCCAATTCATTAAAAAAGATGATGAGTGATGATGAAATTAATAATATAATTAAAAAAGTTAAAGATATAATAGATATTACTATTGGCAATATATTAAAATGTAATTTTGATATAAATCCAAAATTTGATATAAAAAATATTGGATGTGAGTTTTGTGAATATAATGATTTGTGTTTTAAAAAGAATTATAATTTTAAAACAATTAAGGGCAACGATAAGTATGAAGGTGATTAAATGGCATGGACAAAAGAACAAGATTTAGCAATCAATTCTAGTGGCACTAATATAATTGTATCAGCGGGTGCTGGATCAGGTAAAACTGCTGTTTTAACAGAACGTGTTATCAATAAAGTTAAAAATGGTATAAATATTAATAGACTTTTGATACTAACATTTACTAAAGCTGCAGCCCTCGAAATGAAAGAACGAATAAGAAAGAAATTAAAGGAAGCTGAGTTATATGAACAATTAGATTATATAGATTCAGCTTATATAACTACATTTGACTCTTTCGCACTTTCAATAGTAAAAAAGTATCATACTGAACTTAATGTATCGTCTAATACGTCTATTATGGATTCATCTATAGAAATATTAAAAAAGAATCAAATTATTACTGATATATTTGAAAGCATGTACGATGATGGTTATTTTAAAAAGTTTATAGGAGATTTTTGCACTAAAAGTGATGATATAATAAAGCAAGTTATTATAAACATGTCTAATAAACTTGACTTATTAATTGACAAAGATAAGTATTTAGATGATTATATAGATACTCATTACAGTGATCATTATATTGATAGTATTATAAATGAATATATGAACTTGATTAATAAAAGTATCGAAAATATTAAAGAATCATATTTATCTTTAAAAAGTTGTGTTAATGAAAAATATATGATTACTTTTAATTTGGATCCACTGCTTGATTCCAAGAATTATGATGATATTAAAAGTTCAATAAAATTAGTAGGATCTCCTAAAAAAAATAATGAGTGTATGGATGACTATATTATTTATAAGGATAAAATAAAGAAAGAGCTCAATATACTTACTAATTTGACTAGATTTGAAAATATTGAAGAAATAAGAAATAGCTATTTATCTACTAAAGATTATGTATATGTTATAATACAGATAATAAAAAAATATAATAAGATTTTTAATGAGTATAAAAAAAAGAATGATATTTACACCTTTACTGATATTGCACTCATGGCTATAAGTGTAATAAAAGAAAATAGTTATATAAGAGATGAAGTGATGTCTTCTTTTGATGAAATAATGGTAGATGAATATCAAGATACTTCTGATATTCAAGAAGAATTTATTAATTTAATTAGCAATAATAATGTGTATATGGTTGGAGATATAAAACAATCTATATATCGTTTTAGGAATGCTAATCCATATATATTTAGAAATAAATATAATGAGTATGCTAAAAATAATGGCGGTATTAAAATAGATTTACTAAAAAATTTTAGATCTAGAGAAGAAGTAATTGATAGTATTAATTTAATATTTAATTTAATAATGGATTTAGATGTAGGTGATGCTGATTATAAAAATTCACATCAAATGAATTTTGGAAATACTAATTATAAGAAATTAGCCTGTGAAGATAATAAGACTCAAATACTAGAGTATCAATATGATAATAAAGAATATTCTAAAGATGAGGTAGAGGCATTTATAGTAGCGCATGATATAAAAAATAAAATTGATAATAAGTATAAGGTAATTGATAAAGATACAAATGAGCTTAGAAATTGTACTTATAGTGATTTTGCAATAATAATGGATAGGGGAACTTCATTTGATTTATATAAAAAAATATTTGAGTATAATCATATACCACTCTTACAAATAAAAAATGAGAGATTAAATGATGGCGATGATATTCTTATATTGAAGAATCTGATAAGATTTATAGTAAAGGTAAATAATAATGAAATAGATAACGAATTATATTATTTATTTGTAAGTGTTTCTAGATCATACTTATATAAACTAGATGATGAATATATATTTGATATAGTAAATTCAAAACTTATTACTGAAACTGATTTATATAAAAAATCAAAATCAATTGAGATAAATGAAATATCTAGTTTAGATCTTATTAATTTAATAATAGATAAATTTGATTATTACAATAAAATTATAACTACAAACAATATTAAAGATAGTATGATTAGAATTGACTATTTAAAGAATTTAAGTGTTAATTTATCAAATATAGGTTATACGCCAATCGAATTTAGTAAATATTTAATTGATACAAAAGATATAAATATTGAATATAGTTTAAATGATTCAGGAATACCTGCTGTAAAAATATTAAATATACATAAAAGTAAAGGTCTTGAATACAATATTTGTTATTTTGCTGGATTAGATAAAAAAGCTAATGATGAAGATAAAAAATCAAAATTTATGATAGATTCTGATAATAATATTATTGTACCTTATGTAAATAATGGAATAAATGATACTATACTTAAAGACTTGCTTATTGCAAAAGAAAGTAGAGATAATGTAAGTGAACGAATTAGACTATTTTATGTTGCATTAACACGTGCTAGAGAAAAGATAATTATTTTACTTCCGAAGCCTATAAATGAATATGAATCTTATGATATTGTTGATAAAAGTATCAGATTAAATTATACAAAAATTTCAGATATGCTTTATAGTATTTATAATCAGTTACTTCCATTTATTAAAAAGATAGATATAAATAGTATAGGTGTTAATCATGAGTATGAGAATAAGCTAGATATTGCATATAAGGACTTGATACCTAAAAGTAATGAAAATATAGAATTAAAAGAAAATAATATTGAATATGAAATAATTAATCAAGATAAATATTCTAAAAATATTAATAAGCTTATAGACATACAAGAATTTAAGAATTTAAAAGAGGGTATAAAGTTTCATTATCTATTTGAAACTGAAGACTTTAAAACTACTAAAAATCCATATGTATTAAAATTTTTAAAGCATATTTCTTTATCATATATTAATGAATATAAAGAATATGAATTTATATATGAATCTTCAAATGAGGTAAAACACGGCATTATAGATTTAATGTTAGAGTATCTTGATCACATAGATATTATAGATTATAAAATGCAAAATATAGTAGATGAAAATTATATTAAACAGTTGAATGGATATAAATCATATGTGGAGACTATATCTGAAAAAAAAGTTAATATATATTTGTATTCAATATTAAAAGACGAATTAAAAAGGTTGTAAAATCTTTTTAATTTGTATTGACATACGTACAATTGTATGATATAATTGAAGCATAATATAGAAAAATAAAAAATATAAAAATGTCAAGTTTAAAAAAACTATTTTTTTGAAAAAACCGTTTTTTTTAAAACTTTTTAAACTGTCTTTCTTTGTCTATACGTTGAAAAGCAAGGGAAAGAACGAAATAAAGCGAGATATACTTTTTGAAAAAAATGTATATTTTAAAAAAACAGTAAAACAAAAAAACACTTTTTTTGAAAAATAGTATTGACTTAAATATTTAAAGAATGTTATACTTTAGTTAAGAATAGGAGTTGTAAATATGACAGAAGTAGAAGAAAAATTAAATCTTACTGTAGTAAAAAGAAATGGTAAGAAAGTAGATTTTGACGGAACTAAAATAGCACTAGCTATAAAAAAAGGCTTTGACAGTGTTAATGTACAAGATGAAGAGACAGGCAAGTATACTTATGAAGCTAAAGATAATATGAAAGTTTATAATGAGGTTATTAAAACTTTATCTAAATTTGAAAAAGAAAAAATTAAGATAGAAGAGATTCAGGATATAATTGAAGAAACACTAAAGAAAAAAGGTTATGATGAAGTTTATAAATCTTTTAGTGAATATAGGGATAGACGTGCACAATCAAGAAATATGTTTGTTGATGATAAAAAAATGCATAAATTTTTAAAAACTATTGAGGGTTTAGGATTAAAGAGTGCTAATGAAGATGATACTAAACGTGAAAATGCAAATGTAGATGGCGATACGGCTATGGGAACAATGCTTCAATATGGTTCTACTGTATCAAAAGAATTTGCTAAAGCATATTTGATGAAAAAAAAGTTTTCAGATGCTCATGATAATGGAGATATACATATTCATGATATGGATTTTTTAGCAATGGGTACTACTACTTGTATGCAAATTGAACTTGATAGACTTTTTAAAAAAGGATTTTCCACTGGACATGGATATTTAAGACCACCTAAAGATATATCATCATATTCAGCTTTAGCGGCTATAGCTATTCAATCAAATCAAAATGATCAACATGGAGGTCAAAGTATTCCTGCTTTTGATTATTATTTAGCGCCCGGTGTTTTAATGACTTTTAAAAAACAATTTAAACAACAAATATATGATTATTTAGACTTGGAAGGATTTTTAAGTCATATAAATGTTGATAAACTTATTCGAGAAATAGATAAATTAGAGAGTATTAAATTTAGTATAGAAATATTTGAACCTTTCTATAAAGAATCAGATGTTCTTAAAAGATTGTTTGATAAGGCATATGAAAAGGCTTATGCGAAGACTGAAAGATTGACTCATCAAGCAATGGAGGCATTTGTACATAATTTAAATACAATGCATTCAAGAGCTGGAGCTCAAGTACCATTTTCATCTATAAATTTTGGTACTGATATTTCTCCTGAAGGAAGAATGGTATCTTTCGCTCTTTTGAAAGCTACTGATGAAGGACTAGGTCATGGTGAAACTCCAATTTTCCCAGTATCAATTTTAAAAGTAAAAGAGGGAGTTAATTATAATCCAGAAGATCCAAATTATGATTTGTTTAAAAGAGCGTGTGAAGTGTCTGCCAAAAGATTATTTCCAAACTTCTCATTTATAGATGCACCATTTAACTTGTCATTCTATAAGCCTGGTGATTTTAGGACTGAGGTCGGTTATATGGGATGTAGAACGCGTGTTATGAGTGATGTTACAGACTTAAATAATCAGACTACTGGTGGAAGAGGCAATTTATCTTTTACTTCTATAAATTTACCTAGAATAGCTATAAAACATGGTATATGCTTAGGTGAAAGAGAAAAGGCTGATATGGAAGGATTCTATAAAGAATTAGAAGAGAAATTAATTTTAGTAAGGGATCAATTATTGGAAAGATTTGAAATTCAATGTAATAAGCATAGTTATAATTTTCCTTTCTTAATACAACAAGGAATATGGACAGATGGGGACAAATTAGGACCAAATGATAGAATGAGAAAAATACTAAAACATGGTAGTTTAACTACGGGATTTATAGGTTTAGCCGAAACACTAAAGGCTTTAATTGGTGAACATCATGGTGAAAGTGAAAAAGCACAAAAGTTAGGTCTTGAAATAATTGGTTTTATGAGAAATAAAATAGATGAATATTGTAAAGAATATAATTTAAATTTCACTTTAATAGCAACACCAGCAGAGGGATTATCTGGAAGATTTGTAAATATTGATAGAGCAGTGTACGGAAAAATAAAGGGAGTAACTGATAGATCATATTATACAAATTCGTTCCACGTACCAGTTTATTATAATACTTCTATAAAACATAAATTAGAAGTAGAAGCTCCTTATCATGCACTTACAAATGGTGGTCATATTTCTTATATCGAATTTGATGGCGATACAGCTCAAAATGTGGAGGCTTTTGAATCAGTTATTAGAATGATGAAAGAACTTGGAATTGGATATGGAGCAATTAACCATCCAGTAGATAGAGATCCTGTATGTGGATATGTTGGAGTAATTGGAGATGTTTGTCCAGGTTGTGGACGTAAAGAATTTGATGCAGTGCCACTAGAGGAAGTTAGAAACTTTCAATGTGGTTGTTAAAAGGAGGTATATTATGGAAAAATTAGTTGGCGAAGGTGTAGGCTTTGAAAGAATAAGAAGAGTTACAGGATATTTAAGTGGCGATGTAAAACGTTTTAATAATGGTAAGCGTGCTGAAGAACATGATCGTGTAAAACACACTGGAATTAAGGAAGTTATTTCAAATACTAAAAAATAATGACAATAAGATTAGCTGCTGATTTACAAACAGATAGTATAGTAGATGGCGAAGGAATTAGAACAGTTATTTGGACACAAGGCTGTTCTCATAACTGTTTTATGTGTCATAATCCAGAAACTCAGGATTTTAATGGAGGAGACGAAGTTGAAATTGCTGACGTTATAGATAAGATTAAAAAATTACAAGGGCAAACTGGAATAACTTTCTCTGGTGGAGATCCAATGTTTCAACCACATGCGTGTGCACAAATTGCTCGTGAGATACATAAATTAGGTATGAATGTGTGGGCATATACAGGCTTTACATATGAACAAGTATTAAAAAGTAAATCGATGATAGAATTTTTAAAACAAATTGATGTGTTGATAGATGGTAAATTTATCTATGAGCTAAAAAGCTATGATGCTCTTTTTAGAGGATCTACTAATCAGAGATTAATAGATGTAAAAAAATCATTAAAAGAAAACAAGGTAGTTCTATATGAACCACATAATAGTGTAAAAAAGGAAATAAAAAAGCAAGAAATATTTATTTAACTTGCTTTTTTTGTATTTTCTAGTATAATAAATGTACTTAGTTAAGGAGTTTTATATGGAAGAAGAAATTTATAAACAAGAATTAATATATATTTTTAATTCATTTAGACCTTTAAAAGAAAGTGAAATAAAAAACGAATTAAAAGAAATAGGGTATTCTAATAGTCTTATTAATGGATTTATGTATGAATTAAAAAAATTAGACAACTTATTTATTAATCTTAATAATATAGATTTAAATTTATTAAATAGTGAAGAAATAGATAAATTAGAAGAAGAATTTATTGTTAAAAATATGATTAGAGACTATACTAAAGATTTTTCTTTAATACCAAAAAATTGTAACGGAATCAAAATTAAAAGTTTAGAAAATATACTTTTAATTACATCTAGTGTAAAAAAGGAAAAATATGACGAATCTTTAATAGTAAGAGAATTATTAAAATATAATTTGAGTGATGATAAAATTGTTTCTTCTATAGAATGGTATAGAAAAAACAAATTAAAAGAATATGGGGAAGATAAATATATTATAAATAAAGAATATCTAAACAAGCATGAAATAATGTATAGAAAAGTTAAGACTATTATAAAAAGGGAATGGTGATTTATGTTTGGTGAAAATGATTTATTAGGAGTATCTATACACAGTATAGATCCAAAGGGAAGATTATTTATTCCTAGATCATGGACAAATGTAGAAAGCGAAGATGAAATAATTGTTTGCAAAGAAAATGAAGATTTTTTCGCACTATATTCAAAAAAGAAATATTTAGAAAAAATAAAAAAATTAATACAAAAAGAAGATAAAAATCCAACAAATGAGAATATAGAAATGCTTATAAATACAGTAGAAAAAATGAATACATGTAAAGTAGATAATCAACTTAGAATAACCTTACCTAAGGAATTAAGAAAGTATTCTAAAATTAAATTAGTTGGTAT
>CAKOXU010000007.1 GCA_934130235.1 uncultured Bacilli bacterium | reverse complement strand
ATACAAGTAGAATATAAAAATGATAAAACAAGTATAGTAAATAATGATAGGCTAGAAGAACCAGATTTATCCATAGGGTTAACACCAGTAAAATATAATGGAACAAATTGGGTAGTAGCTGATACTAAAAGTGAATGGTATAACTATGAAAAACAAGAATGGGCAAATGCAGTATTATTAAAAGATGGAGTATCAAAAAATATTGGAGATACAGTAAATATAGAAGGTAATACAGCAGATATAATAGGAATATTTGTATGGATACCAAGATTTGAATATAAGATAGAAGGCACTTATGGAAAAGGAGGAACATCAGCCTCTTTACCAGGAGAAATAGAAATAAACTTTTTATCACAGTATACAACAAGTTCAAAGAGTGGATATAGATTACATCCAGGATTTACATTTGGAAATACACAATTATCAGGATTATGGATAGGTAAATTTGAAACAACAGGTGATTCTTCAAATCCAACAGTATTAGCAAATACTTCCTCACTAAGAAGTCAAAATGTATCCTCACAATTTACAACATCACAATTATTAACATCAAAACTAACAAATGGAGATTCACATATGACAAAAGGAAGTGAATGGATGACTGCTGCATACCTTTCACAATCAAAATACGGAAAATATGGGAACACAATGTATACAGGAGTCAATAAAGAAGTATACCAAAATAAATCAAAAGAATATATAACAGGCTCTTCAAATGGAACGCCATCACAAGATACGACAAATACACAATGTACATATAATACATTAACAGATAGAGGCTCAGGAACAGGATTATGTGGAGGAGGAGCATCCACAACAGGAAACATATATGGAATATATGACATGTCTGGAGGATCATATGAATATCAAATGTCTAACTATAATAAGATAAGTGGATATACAGCAATATCATATACAGCAGAACAAGCTAAGACAATATTAGGAAGAACTGATAATGCTGCAGTAGGTATATGGAATTCAGGATTTAATGGACCGGTATATGGAAAAGGATTAAATGGGGAAAGTTTGAGTATAACAGATGGAAAAGATTTTCCAGATCCAAAATATTATGAACTATATACAACTACAAATAAGACAACAGCATGTAATGGACCATGTTATGGATTAACAGAAATAAGAGGATGGTATGGAGATTCAGATAGTTTTGTGTACGCCAGTAATCCATGGCTGCTGCTTGGTTGCGATTGGTCGTATGGGACGTCTGCTGGTACTTTCTACGTGGGCAGCAGCTACGGTAATGGCAGCAGCTTCCTATCGTTCCGTATAGCTCTAACAACTCAATAAATATAAAAAGAGAATTACTATTATTTTAGTAATTCTTTTGTTATTTGACTTTATAGTTTTCAATTATATAATCTACTAAGTCTTTAGCAGATTTTTGGTTAATATACTTTCTTTGATTATTAATCATTTCTTTCTGTAAATCTATATTATTTAAAAGGTTTTCTATATTACTAATTATTTCATCCTTTGTATTGCAATTTATGCTCATTTTTTTGCTTTCAAAAAAATTTGTATTATATGTCTCAATACCCGGTATTTTAAATATATGTATTAAAGGTTTTCCTATTGATGCTATTTCTGTTGTAGATAGTCCACCAGGTTTTGATAAGACTATGTCAGAAGAGTAAATTAAATCATTTATATTATTTGTATACCCTAGTACTATTAATTTGTTATTTTGAATAGTATTAAGTTTGTTATATAGATCTTTATTTGATCCACAAACTACAATAACTTTTATATTATTAATATTGAGTATATTATTTATTATGTCTGATATTCTACCAAAGCCCATACTTCCTAACATTACGAGTATTACTTTTTCATTGTTTATTTTTAGTTCTTTTTTTATGTCTTTAGATGTAGTAATAAATTTAGTCGAAACAGGAATACCTGTTTTTAATAGTATATCTTTATTTATACCTTTTTGTATAAATCTATTTTCTAAATATTTATTTATAACTAATTTATCCGGTTTAGTTTCTTCTATAAATGGACAAGGTTCATAATCAGTAGAAACCATTATAAAATTAATTTTTTTATTCTTTTTATTAATTGCAGTAAGCGTTAAAGCAGGAAATAGGTGAGTAGTAATAACTAAATCAAAATTATTTTTATCTATGTAATTTAATAAAGCTTTTTTGTGCAATTTATTTACTATGTATACTGGACTTTTAAGTTTAGTTTTACTATATAATTCGCCTAAAGTATATACTTTTTGAAATATCATACCTTCATTAGCAAGTGTTGATAAATATATTTTAGATGATAATTCTTTAGCCTTACTATTTACTATATCAAAAAAATCTTTAAATTCACATTCTATATTGTTATTTATTAATTCTTCCTTTATATATTTAGCACATGAATTATGTCCACCACCAGTAGAGCATGATAAAATTAATACTTTCATTTATTCACCTTTAAAGCTTCATAAGTCCTATTTCTTAAATCAGCTATTCTTTCTTTGTATTCTAAATTATTATCGGGTTTTATTGGCTTTAATATAACTGCGTGTATACACTTTTTTCTTTTATAAAAGGTAGGTTTTGTAAAATCAAATCTTATTGGTTGTATACATTTATTTGCATCCACAGCCATTTTAAAAGCGCCATATTTAAATTCTCTTATTTGTTCATAATAAGGCCACATAGATCCCTCAGGGTACATGTGTATAGTTTTATTCTCATTTAATGCTTTATTAATACTTTTGTAAAAATTATCTTTTTTATCAGGAATAGGAATCGCACCTAATAATCTAATTAAATGTCTAATGATAGGAATTTTAAAGTTTGACTGAATAGTTGGATAATATATACTTTTTGGATAATAAATAAGGCCAATCATAGTACAATCCATAGGATGTATATGATTAGAAACGGAAATACACCCCCCATTTGTTAACTTCTCTTTATTAATTATTTTATATCCAAATGCTATTTTATTTACAATAAATAGAATAAATCCTATAGGCATCAATATAAGTGTTTTAAATATATTAAAAACAGGATTATCTATAATGTATTTATAATTATTCTTGATATTAAAATCCAATGGTTCCCACATGTGAAATACGTGTTCATCACTTTTTAAATTATCATAGTCATACATCTTCATCCTTACCACCAATTTAAGTATATCAAAAAAAATAATTTACAGCAACATTTATTAACACTCATATATTTGTTTACATAGAATATTATAGGAGGTATTTATGAGTAAATTATCAAATGTAGTGGTACTAAAAGGTTATTATAATAATATACAAACAAGTCTTAATTCTAATGAGCTTTTAATAGAAATACCTAGTGATATTAGTATATCTAAAAGTGTGGATAAACTTATTTGGAAAGATGGTATACTTACTTATATAATTACGATTGATAACAAATCCAATATCTCATATAATAACCTTATAATAACAGACGTTATTAATACACAATTAGTAGGGTTTATACCCAAAAGCATTAAAATAAATGGAGTAAAAACAGATGATAAATATATTTATGATAATGATACTCATACTCTAACTTTTAAATTAGATCAAATAGATTCAAATTCTACAATTATTATGAGTTTTAGTGT
Source organism: uncultured Bacilli bacterium (assembly GCA_934130235.1). GTDB lineage: Bacteria > Bacillota_I > Bacilli_A > RF39 > UBA660 > UMGS1613. The sequence goes on along the minus strand of CAKOXU010000007.1, from coordinate 32,996 downwards.
TAAAAAAAATAAAAATGATTTTTTTGCTTTAACTAGTAATTGTAAAATGTATTGTAATGAAGAAGAATATACTAGTAATTATATCACTGTTGTAAGTTTAATAAAGAAGACTTATTCTTTAAAAAATTATGGGTGTGATGTAGGACATTGGAGAATATAAAATTACTTATGTAAATTCTTCTAAAGAGGGTATACAAATATTGTACTATGTGATACAATATTATTGTAAGTATAGGAGGTATTTATGTTAAATAAAATAAAAGTAGGAATAACTATGGTAGCACTTGGAAACTTGTTATATATTGTAAATATGTTTTTTACAAGTAATGGAAGTTCATTTCAAGACTTTATAAGTGGTTTATTACTTGGATTATCAATTAGTATAAATTTGGTTGGAATAGTATTAATATCTTTTGGTATATCAAAACTTAATTCATAAAAAAAAGAGGGAAAATCCCTCATCTCTATATTTATATTACCACATTTTTGCTTTTTTTTCAAGACTTGAATTTATAGATGGGTGGGTGTATTAAATATATGGAGGTTTTTTATGGAGAAGAATATGACAGCTTTAATAAGCTTATTTGCAAGGTATTATCATACTAAAAACAGTAATATCAAAATATATAGTGATACTTATGCAGAACAACTTTTAAGTAATGAAGAAATAATTAATATTTCGAAGAATATGGAAGAAGGAATTAAATTTTTTAATTCTAATTACAAGAAAGATAATCCTTTAAAATGGATTGTAAACAATAATTTAGCACCACAGATTTTAGCACGCTCAATTTTTAATAAAAATCATTTGTTGAATGATATTAAATTAGGTTTAAAGCAATATGTAATAATGGCATGCGGATATGACACTTCAGCATATTTAGTTAATAAGAGTATCAATGTTTATGAATTGGACAAGCCGGATATGATTGAAGATAAAATTAGAAGAATTCAAAAGTCTAATTTAGAGAAAAAGAATATTACATATATAAAGTGTGATTTTAATAATAACTGGATAGAGAATTTATTGGATACAACATATGATACAAGCAAAAAGACATATGTATCATTACTTGGAATAAGTTATTATTTGGATAAAGATATATTTTTTAATACTATAAAATTATTATCAAAGAATATACCATCTGGAAGTTCTATTATATTTGATTATCCAAATGAAATAGAAACTTCTAGAGAAATAATAAATAAGAAATTAGCGCATGGTGCGATGTGTGATATGAAATCAAATTATACATACGAAAGTATTTGTAAATGTGCATCAGATAATGGCTTGCTAATATATGAGCACTTAAATAGTGATGATATTAATAAATACTATTTCTATGATTATAATACACTTAATCCCGATAATAGAATATATGCACCTAAAGGTGTGAGTTATTGTTTAATGGTAAAAAGATAGGAGAATTTATGGAGAATGTTATTGAAGTTAAGAATTTAATAAAAAAGTATAAGAATTTAATAGCTGTAAATGATATATCATTTGATGTTAATCAAGGAGAAATTATAGGACTTTTAGGTCCCAATGGATCAGGTAAATCTACTACTATAAATTGTATATTATCTCTTTTAAACTATGAAAGTGGAAGTATAAAAGTGTTTGATACTATTATGACGCCAGATTCATATGATTTAAAAAGAAACATTGGTGTCATATTTCAGGATATAGCTTTATTTGATGAATTAACTGTATATGAAAACATAGATTATTTTTGTGGATTATACATAACTGATTCTAAAAAAAGAAAAGAATGTGTTGAAAAAGCTATTAATTTTGTAGGTTTAAATGAATTTAAAAAATTTTATCCTAAACAATTATCTGGTGGTTTAAAAAGACGACTTAATATAGCCTGTGGCGTAGCGCATAATCCTAAACTGATTTTTTTAGATGAACCAACAGTAGCTGTCGATCCTCAAAGTAGAAATAGTATATTGGATGGTATAAAAAAATTAAGAGATAATGGGGCAACTGTATTATATACTACGCATTATATGGAAGAAGCTGAAATATTATGTGATAGGATTATAATACTTGATAAGGGTAAAATAGTTGCGGAAGGTACTAGTGATGAGCTAAAAAAACTTGTTAATATAGAAGAAAAAATAACAGTAGAACTTAATAATATATCTGATAAAATAATTGAAGAAATAAGATCCTTTAAAACAGTTTACAGTGTTTCAACAAACAATAGTTCTTTGATTATAACTTATAAAAAAGGAAAAGATAACCTAGGAGAACTTATAGATTATTTGAAGTTAAAAAAAGTAGAGTATAATAAAATATTTTCGGAGAGGCCAACACTTAATGATGTGTTTTTAGAACTTACTGGAAAGGAACTAAGAGATTAATGTTTTTACATAATTTTAAGTATACATTAAAGACTTTGTTTAAGAATAAAGCGCTTATTTTCTGGACTTTTATATTTCCAATAATACTTGCAACTTTCTATAATATGGCATTTTCTAATATTGAAAAAAGTGAACATTTTAATACTATTGATATAGCTATAGTAGATGATATAGTTTTTAAAAACAATATATTTTATAAAGAAGTATTTGATGAATTGTCAAATAGTAAAGAAAAAATAGTAAATGTTATTTATTGTGATATTGATACATGCGAAACGTTATTAAATGATAAAAAAATAATTGGTTATTTAAAAATAGAGAATGATACAACAAACATGGTTGTATCAAAAAATGGTCCAAACGAAACTATATTCAGACTTATAGTAGATGAGATCAATAATGAAAAGAAGATTTATGATATATCAAATGAATATTCAATTGATTATACAAAAATAAATAATTATGTAAAATTAAATGATATAACTTCTCCTAATATTAGTTATACCTTAATAGAGTTTTATAATTTAATTGCTATGGCAGCTCTTTACGGAGGAATTATATCTATATCAGTTATAAATAAAAGGCTTGCTAACATGGATAATGTTGGTAAAAGAGTTTCTTTAGCGCCTATAAAAAAGAAAAATCTATTATTTGGAAGTCTACTTGCTAGTTTAATAGTTGAACTGATTGGTCTAATATTATTACTTTTGTATATGATTATTGTATTAAAAATAAATATGGGATGTAATATTTTATTAGTTATTTTACTTGTAATAGCATCAGTATTATCTGGTTTATCATTTGGATTATTTATTGGAGTTATATTAAAAGTAAATGAAGATGTTAAAGTAGGTATACTAATTTCAATAACAATGTTTATGTGTTTCTTATCTGGTATGACAGGCATGGTTATGAAGTACATAATAGATACTAATATTCCTATATTAAATATTATCAATCCTGCTAGTATGATAACAGATGGTTTTTATTCACTTTATTATTACTCTAATTTAAATAAGTATTGGTTTGATATATTAAGCTTAATCATATTTACTGCGCTTATGATTCTTATATCTTTTATGAGCCTAAGGAGGCAAAAATATGATAGTATTTAAAACTTTTATTAAAATAATAAAAAAGTATAAAGGAACTATTATTTTATATACAACCATGTTATTAATATTTGGAACTATAAATATGTCAAGTAATAGTATAAATACAACCTTTACGTCTACAAAACCAGATATAGCTATTGTTAATAATGATGAAAATGTTGGCCTTACAAAAAATTTAATTGATTATTTAAGTGTAAATACAAATGTTAAGAATATAGATAAAGAAAATATAGATGATGCTTTATTTTATAGAGATATTAACTATATAATTTATATACCTAAAGATTATAGAAAAGATATACTTGCTGGTAAAAAGGTTAATATTGATATTAAAACAACAAAAGACTATAATTCTTATATTGCTGATATACTTATAAAAAAATATATAAAAATACAAGATATGTATATTAATGGTACTAACAATGAAAAAGAACTAATTAATTTAATAAATAGGGCATTAGAAAGTAATATAAATGTAGAAGTAAAATCAAATAATAATACTAATGAACTAAATAATTTAACTAAATACTTTAACTTTGCAAGTTATAGTATTATGGCTGTTATTATTTATATAATTTGTTTAGTTATGACTAGTTTTAGAGAAGAAAATATAAATAAAAAGATAATTGTAAGTAGTATGAATTATAAAAAACATAATCTATATATATTCTTATCAAGTATTCTTTATAGTTTAATAGTATGGATAATATATATATTACTCGGTATTTTTGCAGTCAAGACAAATATATTTAATTTATACGGTGCGATATATACAATAAATTTATTAATTTTTACAATTGTCTCACTTTCTTTAGCGCTTTTAATATCTAATTTAATAAAAAATAAAAGTGCAGTAAATGGAATAGTAAACGTAGTAGCACTTGGATCAGCATTTTTATGTGGAGCATTTGTACCGATGGAATATTTACCTAATACAGTTTTAAAAATATCGCATGTATTGCCATCATATTGGTATGTTAAAACTAATAATCTACTTACAGATGTAGATGTATTAAATATTAACACATTAAAGCCTATTTTTATAAATATGCTTGTAATGATTGCGTTTATATTAATATTTATACTATTAAATAATATTGTATCAAAAAGAAAAATGAGTAAATAAAAAAAAGAAAATAGATAGTACTGACAGGTACTAGTATCTATTTTTCTTTTTTTATTCAACACTTTTAAGAGATTCTATCATATCAATCTTTTTCAAAGCAAAGTGAATTAGTATACTAACAATAACAGTGAATAATAGAATTAGTGAAGAGGTAATTATAAAACTATATGGTTTTATATGATGTATAAATCTAACCATTTCTATTTCAACCGTATTTATTATTATATTTGTTAAAAATATACCAAATATAAGACCCAATAATATACCAAGTATAGTTAGTATAATAGTTTCTTTTATAATATAATCATCAACCTCTTTATCTGTAAAACCTAATACTTTTAATGTAGCAATCTCCCTTTTTCTTTCGCTAATATTTATATATGATAAATTATATAAAATAACAAAAGATAAAGCTCCTGATAATAATATTAAGATTGCAACAACACTGTTCAATGACTTTAACATATTATTTACACTTTTAATTGTTTGATTAACTGATAATACACTCATTATATCATCACTTTTAAGTAATTCCTTTGATACTTTTTCTTCATATTTTAAATTATCTAATTTTATATACACAATATTGGTTTTATATTTATCTATATTATTTTCGTATGTTTCTTTGTTCATAAATACATAATTAGTTACATAATTTTCACATATTCCGGAAATAATAAACTCATATTCTTTATAGTTAGTGTCAGTAAGTGTAATTGTATCATTTACTTTTTTATTGGTAAGAGATGCTAATTTATCTGATATAATTACTTTATTATTTTTAAAATTAAGTTCTTTTTTTGTATATAAATCATTTAAATTAATTAAGCCTTTCATATCTTTTTCATTTTCAACAACAAATATATTAGTGTCATATCCATTAACTTGCATAGATAGATTCATATAAGTGTTTACTTTTTTTACAATATGCTTATTATCAAATAATTTATCATTATAATTATTTATATATATCATATCATCAAATTTAAATATATTATTATATTGTTTATCAGGAATTTCAGTTATTGAGTCCCTAATACCAAATCCAGTAAGCATCAAAGATGTACATCCCATAATTCCGCCTATAGTCATTAAAACTCTTTTTTTATATCTAAATAAATTTCTTATAGTTATTTTGTTAGAAAAATTAATATGTTTCCATAAAAATGGAAATCTTTCTAAAATTACTCTTTTTCCATTGGAAGGGGCTTTAGGTCTCATTAATTCAGATGGTTTTTCTTTAACTATTTTTTTAATTGTTATTAAGGTAGTTCCACATATACACAAAAGAGCTATAGAAACACCTATTATTATATTTGTAGGAGTAAAATCATATTTAAATATAGGTACATCAAATAATATCTTATATATATTAAATATAATTCTTGGTAATATAAAAAATCCTAAAAGAGAACCTATAATACCACCAATGAAAGTAGCAACACCTGAATATATTAAATATTTTTTTCTTATATGTTTATTACTAAATCCCAGTGATTTAAGAGTACCAATATTACCTCTATCATCTTCGACCATTCTAGACATTGAAATCAAACTTATAAGTATAGCGACTACAAAAAATATAGTAGGGAATATCTTTGCTAAATTCGAAACACTTTCACCATCATCAATAAAAGAAGAGTATCCACTGTCATCTAATCTATCATATATATACCATTTAGCATCAGGAATTTCATTTAATTTACTTTTAGCGTCTTTTATTTTTAGTTCAAAAATCTTTTTACTATTGTAGTATTCTTCTATTTTAGTATTATATAAATATAGATTACTATTATATAATTTTCTGGCATTTTTATATTCTGAATTTCCTTTATTATAATTATTACTATAATTTAAATATTTTTTATAATTGTTATTATATGTTTCTAAATACTCATTGTATTTATTCATTCCATCATTATATTCTTTATCTGCTTTATTAATCATGTCAATACTATTTTTTATTTCAATTATTCTATCATAGTTATTTAAAATCTTATTTATGCCATCAATAACTTTATCATAATTTGGAATATCAGTAGGAATACTATTTATAATAGAGTCAATATCATCTTGATCAAAGTCATATATCTTATTAATGACATTTATAATTTCATCATAGTATAAAGAATCTTTAGGAATAAGTTCTATAATATCTTCTTTTGTAATATCTGTAATACTATTTACATCATCTAATGTAAGTCCAAACTTACTAAGTTCATCGTTAATTAACTTTTTATTATTATCTAATTCAATTTTAGCATTATCTAATTTAGCCTTATTATTGTCTAATTCAATTTTAGCATTATCTAATTTAGCTTTATTATTATCTAATTCAATTTTAGCATTATCCAATTTAATTTTATTATTATCTAGTTCAACTTTAGCATTATCTAACTTAACTTTAGAATCATTTAATTTGTTTTTAGCACTATTTAATTTATTTAAGCCTTCTTTTTCTTGCTTTTTTATTTCTTCATTAATACTATTATATATTTCATTATATCTATAAGATTCTCTTTCACTTTTTATCTTATTTAAATTATCTACTTGTTTACCAATTAATTTATTACACATTTTATTATTAGTTATTTCATCTTTAGCATTTTTAACAGTTAAATATATTTCAGTATAATAATCAATATTAAAAGCACTGTTATCAACATATGTATAATAATTAATTTTACCTGTACCTATATTCGTATTACCACGATTAGCTGTACCAGTTTCACTATTAATATAAAGCGGACTTTTAATAGTTCCAACTATAGTTAAATTTTTATTTTTTAGTTCATTGTCATCAATAATAGATAAAGTATCACCAATCTTAATATCCTCTTTATTTAACATTGCTTTTTCAACAACTATTTCGCTATCATTTTTAGGCATTCTTCCTTCTAAAAGCTTTATTTTATTAATACTATTATTTATTCCTATTACTTTAATTACAACATCTTCTTCTTTTATATTAATTAATACATCCTTTGAATAAGAACCATATACATCATTAACACCTTTAAGACTTTTTAAATATTTAATATCATCGTTAGTAAGACCTAGTGTAGATACAATTTTAATGTCGTATAAATTAGTATCATCATAATATTTATCTAATGACATTATCATATCAGGAGAAGACATCTTAATACCAACAAACACTAAAACGCCTAATAAGCTCATTACTAATAAAGATAAGAATCTTTTAAATGAATGTTTTATCTCCCTAATACTAGTAGTATTTATTCTGTTCTTTTTCATTATTACCACTCAATCTCATCAATACTTTTAGGATTACTATTTACAACAATATCACTTGCAGATCCATTTTTAAAATGTATAACCTTATCAGCCATGGGTGCTAAAGCAGCATTATGTGTAATTATTATAACAGTCATATTTTCCTTACGTGCTGTACTCTCCAATAATTTCAATATTTGTTTTCCTGTTTTATAATCTAGTGCTCCAGTAGGTTCATCACATAAAAGAAGTTTTGGATTTTTAGCGATAGCTCGTGCTATTGCAACCCTTTGTTGTTCTCCTCCAGATAATTGAGAAGGGAAGTTATTAATTCTTTTAGAAAGTCCAACTTTATTTAGTATTGTCTTAGGATCTAAATGGTCTTTGCACAATTGTACTGCAAGTTCAACATTTTCAAGTGCAGTTAAGTTTTGTACTAAATTATAAAACTGAAATACAAAACCAATATCATTTCTACGATATATTATAAGTTCTTTATTATTATAATTGGTAATATTTTTGTTATCTACAAAAACACTACCACCGCTAGCATTGTCCATTCCGCCTAAAATATTTAAACATGTAGTTTTTCCAGCACCGGAAGGGCCTAAGATAACTACAAGTTCACCTTTGTTAATTTTAAATGATGCCTTATTAAGTGCTTTTATTTCTATTTCTCCCATTTTATAAATTTTATCTACGCATTTAAACTCTATATAAGCCATTAAATCACCTTCTTAATGCAATATTATACTACATATATTGACAAAATACCATAAAAAATGTGCTATAATTTAGATGGAGGTATTTATGAAAAAAACATTAGTCGCATATTTCTCTTGTACTGGTACAACAGAGCAGGTCTCAAAAAAAGTAGCTCAGGTTGTTAATGGTGATCTGTTTGAAATTATACCTGAAAGACCATATACAAAAGAAGATTTAGATTGGCAAAATAAAAATAGTAGATCAACATTAGAAATGCAAGATGAAACATCACGTCCGTTAATAAAAAGTAGAGTAGATAATATGAATGAGTATAAAACAATATACTTAGGATTTCCTATTTGGTGGTATAAAGCTCCAACAATCATTAATACTTTTTTAGAGAGCTATGATTTTACTGACAAAAAAATTATATTATTTTGCACATCTGGTGGTAGTAGTTTAACAGATTCGTATATGAAACTAAAAAACAAGTATAATTATAATTTCATAGAAAGCTCTAGGCTTGATACATACATGAGCTTAGAAGACATAAAAGAATGTATAGGTACAATGGAGAATTATTAAAAAGTATGCCAAAAAAGCTATCAAAGATTGATAGTTTTTTTTGTTAGACATATTATTAATTAGGAGATTATATGAAAGTTATTAACGAAAGTACGGTAGTAGTTTTTTCAAACAGTGAACTTAAAGATGTATTAGAAAATAATAATGGATATAATTATATATATTTAGGGGCAGACATTATAATTGAAACAGGCATTAAGATATCTAGTTTTAAAGTTAATAGTACTATAGATGGAACTTATGAAAATGTTAGACATACTTTTACAGATAAAAAAAGTTTATCTAGTAGTGATACTATATCGGTTTCATCAGCAACAATACTTAAAGTTACCGTTTGTAATATGAATATTGTTGGCTATAACTATTATGGAACAATATATGTTCCCGAAAATACAGCTTATAAGAATATAGTAATTGAATATAATAATATCACTTATAATGGACCTCAAATATCTTTTAATCCAGTTGGTCTTACAAGATTTGTTGATTGTGATATTAATATAGTCGATAGTACTACGACGGTTGGTAATGAAGTTGCTGAATGTAATAAAATTGAAATAGGTGGTAATACAAGCATTATTCACAGATCAAAAAGTAATTCAGCCTTTTGGTTTAGAAATAGTGAGCCTTCTTTTGCAATACTTACTAATTCAAATGTTACTTTTTTGTCTGAATATAGAGAATTATTTTATGGTCCAACCGATTTAACTTTTTCTATTTTCAGTAATAGTGTGTTTTCACTTACATCACATAGTGGTATGGCTTATGGAAACCATGGTACAGGAATTACTAATATATACCCAAATAGTGAATTCATTTTAAAACAAACTGAGCGCAATGGAAATTATTCAACTTGGTATAGTTATGGTACTATAACTGTTGGTGATAACTCATCACTACTAATAATCAATGACTACAGTGGAATTACAAGTTCTAATTATAATATTTTATTCTCAAGCAAAGGTGGCCTTGTTTTAAATAATCCGAAAGAAATAGTTTTATATAATAATAGCGCTAATATCATAAGTTCTAGTTCTAGTATTCCCTTTGATTTTAAATTTTCTAGAATCAATTTATTTAATAAAACTATTGATGCTTCTAGTGATATATCACTAGAAAATATGCCAGATTATTCTTGGTATAAGGATTCTAAAAGTTCTAGTATTAGTGGTAAATTCACTTCAACAACAACAACTATTGAAAATCATAATTATACTGAAGAAGAATTAAAAGAATTATCTTCACTTAGTGATTTTGTATTTGCTAATAAAAAAATATTTTCATTGGGTGATTTAGCATTTAGAGTTAATTCACTTACTGACAGCGATATAGTCATGAGTGGAAAAACTGGTAGTTTAAATAGTATTTTAATTTCTTATGACAATACTAATGCTGTTGTAAAAGCAGATGACAATGGCACCTTTTCATACAGTTATGATACCCCATTAGAAATAGGTACTAAAATTACTTTTAATGTAAAAAAGAATAATAGTTTTATCTATCACACTAAAGTTATAGAAATTGTTTATAGTGGTGAGCTTATATTAGATAGTGCTACTAAAATAATAAATTTTGATTTAGAACCTATTAGTACAAATCCAATTATTTGTTCCAAAAGTACTAATTTGGTAGTTAATGTTATTGACACTAGAGTTAATAGTACAGAATGGAAATTATATGCCTCAGTTAATCATGAATTATTAACAACATCAAATGAGACATTTTCTGGTGCTATAGTGTATAAAAGTAGTGATGGGAATATAGTAACATTGTCAGATAAACCTACACTTGTTTATACTGGAACAGGTGAAACAAATACCAGTGTTAATTTTAATACTGATGAAGGTATTTTACTTATGATAAATGAAAAAATAGTTGTTGGTAAGGAGTATACTTCTAATATTGTTTGGAGTATACAAGAATAAAAAATGTTTGATATAAATCAAACATTTTTTGCTATTTCTTTTCTACTTCGAAACTGATAACTTTCTTTGTTTTTGTTTCAACGTTAGGCAAATTAATTGTAAGTTTTCCACTATTACTATCATAAGTATATTGAGACTCTTCCATAGGGTTATTATCTAATTTAACAGATCCACTTACTAAAGTAATTAAAGTTGGATCTAAGATATCTGTTATGACTGGTGAAGTGTAGTCTACATTAGTTTGGTTATCTACTTCAATTGTATAAGTTAAATATCCATCACTCCAAACTAATTTATCAGCAGTTTTTGAAACTGACAATCCTGTTAACATAGTTACTACTAATGTTTGAGTTGATATTTCCGTTGGAATGCTGTTATATTCTCCCAAGACAGTAGCAGTATTATTTAATTCTGTTTCCATTAAAAATCCTCCCAATTAATTTTATGATAAATTTAACTAAAAATGTATGATATAATATTAATGAAAAAATAAAATGAAATGTTAAAAAATATTGCGTAATTTCCATATAATATTGGTAGAGTAAAAAAATATTATGTGCTATTATTTTCTTGAAAGGAGGAAAAAATGAATTTAGGAGATAAAATTGTAAATTTAAGAAAGAAAAATAATCTTACTCAAGAAGATTTAGCGGAAAAAGTAGGTGTAACTAGACAAACAATATCAAAGTGGGAACTGGAGGAAACTGCACCAGATATTAATCAAGCAAAAAAATTATCAAAAATATTTAATATAAGTCTAGATGAGTTAACTAATAATGATTTAAATAATGTTTTAGTTGAAAAAATAAGTAACACAGAAAGATTAGCTGGAATCATTATAAAACTACTAAAAATTCTTGGAATAGGAATAGTTGCTTTTATAAGTGCTATGATATTGTTATTTATATTTTTTAATGTATCAAGTAGAGATACTAGTGTTGTCGGAAAAACATCTATAACATGTAAGCTAGATAATGAAGAGTATGCATATGAAGTAGAGTATAACAAGAATTATCAGATTATAAATGCAGGTGGAGATGCTTGGATTGCAAATCATATAGATGTGGAGAATTATGATGATGCAAATAAAGTAATCGCACATATTGAAGATTATTTTAAGGAACATAATGGCACTTGTGTCACAAATTAATAATTTAGAAAATAAATAACAATATTTATTAGTTTCATGATATAATACATATGATGGAAGGTTAAATAACAACCTGTTAAAAGGAGACTTTATTATGAAAAAGAAATTGTTTTTAATTCTAGTATGTGGGATTATGGCATTAGGATTGACTGGATGTGCTAATTCTAGCTTAGAAGATGCTAAAAAAGATTTACAAGAAAGTCAAGAAAAGTATGGCTCTGTTGAAAAAGAAACGGTTGATGAAGTTGTAGCCAAATTTAACACAGAAGTAGTCGATAACAGTACACTAAATCCAGCATCAAATGATTATCTTACTGAAAGTGATAACCAATATTGGTATGGATTGATTGAAGGTGTATATTTGGTAGTAGTTCCAGAAAAATATACTGGAGATAAAACAACTGAAATTGTAGATTATACACTTTTATATGTAGATAAAACTAGTAAGTATGAATCAGATTCTACTTTATATATTAAATATTTAATTAAAGCAAATAATAATCAAATTACCGATTCAGAAATTGATACATTGATTAATGACGTAAAAACAAAAATCAACTCCGGTAAGACAGCAAATAATGGGAAAGGAATATCTATCGGTTATACAGAAAACGATACAAATTATCAATATCAAGTTTTGAGATTATATAAATAGTTAATTTAAATATAAGATTAGTTTGAAATATAACTAATTTTTTTATTATAGTGTTAAAAAAATTATTTGTATTTTTGATCTGATAACGTGGGAGAGACACAAAAAAATCAATCTTTCGATTGATTCTATATATCAAGTTCAAACTAAATAGTTCGAACAGATTCGTCAATGGAGCGGGTGATGGGAATCGGACCCACGTTATCAGCTTGGAAGGCTGGAGTTCTACCATTGAACTACACCCGCATTTGTAGACATTTAAAATTATACTATTAATTTAATTATATGTCAACACTTTTTATAAAAAAATTAAAAAGTAGAAGTTATTTAGCTTCTACTATTAATTTTATAGCAGTTCTTTCGTCTCCATCTATTACTATATCAGTAAAAGCAGGTATACATACTAAGTTTTTTCCACTAGGTGCGACGAAACCTCTAGCTATAGCTATTGCCTTTATTGCTTGATTAAGTGCTCCAGCACCTATAGCTTGTATTTCAACACTTCCTTTTTCTCTAAATACATTCGCAAGTGCTCCAGCAACTGAATTTGGGTTTGATTTTGTTCCTACTTTAAGTGTTTCCATTATTTATCCTCTCTTTCTAATTAAATATATTATGAGTTTAAAAAAATATGCTTAAAAGGTTTAAAAACATTTTTATTTTTAGTATAATGTAATTGGTGGTAAGATGAGTAATATAACAAAAACTAAAATTACACAGATTTCTAAAGAGTTGTGTGAGTGTAATAAGATTTTAAAGGAGAGACTTTTTGCTTTTAGTAATTATAAAATAAGTTTTAATCCTAACTTTGGGCCTCAAATTGATATTGATTTAAGTGATATAAAATACGAAGATTGTATTGATAAGTTTGATGAGTCGACTGAAGAATATATTTATTGTGATATTTCTACGGCTATTACAAAATATAGTAGTATATTTTTAGATTATTTTTCTAAGTTGATAAAAAGTAATGAAAATAAATATATATCTTTAAATACAGCTCTTTTTAATAATGGTGTATTTATTTATATAAGGAAGAATTTTAAAGATATAAAAATCAAAAGAAGTAAAATATTTCATTCAATCGACAGAACACTTATAGTATTGGATGAAAATTCATCTTTAAAATATGATGAAGTTATGAAGACTTTGAAGGGATCATTTTGTATATCTGTTGTAGAAATATTTTTAAATAAAAATTCAAAGTTAATTTACAGCACTCGTCAGAATTTCAATTCTAATGTGAGCCATTTGTCAATTAAACGAGCAATTTGTGATCATTCAAAAATAATAATTAATGAAAAGAATATCGGATCTAATATATCTATGTCATATCCAAAGTGTATATTGAAAAATAAGTGTTATGGGAAAATAAATATTGATGTTAAATCTAGTAAAAATAGTATTAAAGACGTTGGATATAATATAAAACACGTAGGTAGTAATAGTAAAAGTATAGTTAATTTTAACGGCTATGTAAAAGATGGAAGTAGTTTAACATGCAGAGGAAATGTTATAATTGATGATGCTTCTGACAAATGTGTTTCAACTATTAATAGTAAGATGATTGTAGAAGATTCTACTTGTGTTTGTAATGTTATACCTGTTAATATTTCATGTAATAAATCTTCATATATCAACTATAATTCTTGTATAAATGATTAATTCTGTTAAAAAAGTTAAAAATCAATTTCTGTTAATATAAAAATACAGTAATTGATTTTTTTTATTACTTTTTATTAATAATGGTTTTTTATAGTAAACAAAATAGGAAAAACGTCTTTTTGACCTATACTTTTCAGTATGATATTATGCTTCTGAAAGGAGGTGAATACATGTTAAATCAGGCAGTTTTAATAGGAAGAATTGTACAAGAACCACAATTAAAAGAAACAGATAAGGGTAAAGTTACAAATATTACTTTGGCAGTTCCACGATCATTTAAAAATATGAATGGCGAGTATGATACAGATTATATTTCTTGCGTTTTATGGCGTGGTGTAGCAGAAAACACTGTAGAATATTGTAAAAAAGGTGATTTAGTTGGAATAAAGGGAAGAATTCAAACAAGAAACGTGGAATTTGATAATGATACTAAAAGACAATTTGTAGAGGTTATAGCTGAAAAAGTAACATTCTTATCTAATAAAAGTAAGGATGAAGAATAAGTTTGTTAATAAAAGTGGATATCTTGTCTACTTTTATTTTTAGGTATTTAAAACTGATAATATGTGTTATAATTATAATAGGTGATGGTATGACTATTATAGATATTATTGATAAAAAGAGAATGTGTAAAGAATTAACAAGAGATGAAATAGGATTTTTTGTTAATGGATATGTAAATGGTGATATAGAAGATTATCAAATGAGCGCACTTTTGATGGCTATTGTTATAAATGGAATGAATAAAAGAGAAATAATTGATTTAACGGATTTTATGCTGCATTCAGGGGATATTATAGATCTTTCTAAAGTAGATGGAATTATTGTTGATAAGCATTCAACAGGAGGAGTTGGAGATAAGGTTACATTGGTTTTAGCGCCTTTGCTTGCCTCTCTAGGTATAAAAGTAGCTAAAATGTCTGGCAGGGGATTAGGTTATACTGGAGGGACAATAGATAAGTTGGAATCAATTAAAAACTTTAATGTCAATTTAACTGAGGATGAATTTGTGAAACAAGTTAATGATATTAATATAGCTATTGCATCTCAAACTGGTAATTTAGTTCCTGCAGATAAAAAGATTTATGCTTTGCGTGATGTTACGGGTACTGTTGAATCTATTCCTTTAATAGCTTCTTCTATTATGTCTAAAAAAATTGCTTCCGGTGCGGATGTTATTATGATAGATGTGAAAGTTGGATCAGGAGCGCTTATGAAGGATTTGAATAGTGCTAGAAAGCTTGCCAAATTAATGGTTAATATAGGAAAGATTTATGGTAAACCTACAATTTGTTTAATTACAAATATGGATGAACCATTAGGATATGCGATTGGAAATGCACTAGAAGTAAATGAAGCTATTAATACATTAAAAGGTAATGGACCTAGTGATTTATTAGAGGTTGTTATGACACTTTGTTCTATAATTATAGGAGCAGTAAAAAAGATTTCAAATGAAAAAGCAAGAGAAATGCTTTTTAAACAGTTAAATAATGGAGAAGCTTATAATAAATTTAAGGATTTTGTTTATAGGCAAGGTGGAGATATTGATGATATAGAAGTGTCTAACAAAGTATTTTCCATAAATAGTAATAAAAGTGGTTATATTAATAGAATAGACGCTTGTAAGTTAGGTGAAATTTCTCGAAAAATAGGTGCAGGAAGAATTGATAAGAATGATAAAATCGATTACACCTGTGGGCTTGTTTTATCAAAAAAAGTAGGAGATTATGTCAATGAAAATGAAGAATTAATAAAAGTTTATTTGAGTAAGAAAGATGTTTCTCCTAATGAAATATTATCTTGTTTCAAAATAGAGGATGAACTAAAAGAAAAACCTAAGCTAATATTGGATATAATCAAATAATGTAAAAAAATGTCAAGTTTTTTACTTTTACTTGCATTATTGAAAAATTTAATATATGCTATAAATAAGTAGGAGGCGATTTTATGATATATCCTTCAATAGATAAATTATTGAATGTGGTAGGTTCAAAATTTTTGCTTGTAAATTTAGTTTCAAAAAGAGTAAAAGAAATGAATGAAACTGAATATTATCAATTAAAAGAGTATAAATCTAAGAAAAATATTGGTAGAGCATTAGAAGAAATATCACAAGGAATGATACATTTAGAAGAGAAGTAGTTGATGATATGGGATTAAAGAATTTAAAAAATAATATTTTAACTAAAATAAAAGGATTGATAGATATAATTTTATCTCCTAGTATGGCGTTTTTACCTGGTAATTTAGCTTTCTTCTTGGTACTATCTATTTTTCCCGTTTTAACTTTATTTGGAGTAATTGCATCTATGTTTTCAATTGATGTTAATTCTGTTATAGGACTTATCAATTCAACACTTCCAAGTAATATAGCTGATGTAATTACTGCTTTTATGCAAGGTAGAGGATTTGATTCTCATATGGGTATGTTTATGATTATAGGCTTTATATTAGCAAGTAATGGTACACATGCTATGATACTTGCAAGTAATAATTTATATGGATTTAAAAACGATTCATATTTAAAAAGACGTATAAAAGCACTCTTTTTAATAGTATTGTTATTATTACTTTTCATATTTATGCTAGGTTTTATTGCGTTTGGAAATAAGATAATAGCGCTTTTATATCAATATGTAGATAATCAAGAATTGGTTGATTTGATACATCAATTATTTAGGATTCTTAAATGGCCATTTTCGATATTTGTAATATATTTTAATGTAAAACTGATATATACGATATCACCTGACCATAAAATATATAGTAAAGATACTACAAGAGGAGCAGTTTTTACAACTCTTAGCTGGATAGTTGTTATTCAAATATATACATACTGGATA
Source organism: uncultured Bacilli bacterium (assembly GCA_934130235.1). GTDB lineage: Bacteria > Bacillota_I > Bacilli_A > RF39 > UBA660 > UMGS1613. The sequence continues at coordinate 15,620 of CAKOXU010000007.1, read as the reverse complement.
GAGAATTTTGCAAATTATGATATTTTCTATGGCAGTTTATCTAATATAGTTATATTAATGCTTATTATATATTTAATTTCATTTGTACTTGTGATTGGTATAGCTATAAATGTTAAAACTTATGAATATAATGAAAAAAAGAGTTAATAATAAAAATGTACTAATTGCCGGTACAATATAGACTACATTAATGGCAATAAGATAACACAATTGTTATCTTTTTTTGATTTTTTATGTTATAATTGGTACAGGAGGTATTATATGACACCACATATAGAAGCTGAAATATGGCAGATTAGTCAAACTGTATTAATGCCTGGAGATCCTAAAAGAGCAAAGTTTATAGCAGATAATTATTTAACAGATGTTAAACTGGTTAGTAATATAAGAGGTATAAGTGCTTATACTGGCTTTTATAAAAATAAAGAAATAACTATTATGGCTTCAGGAATGGGTATGCCAAGCATAGGAATATACTCATATGAATTATATAAGTTTTATAACGTAGAAAATATTATAAGAATAGGTTCTGCAGGATCCTATACAAAGCAATTAGATTTATATAGTTTAGTGCTTGTTACTTCATCATATACTAAATCTAGTTATGCTAAAGTACAAGGATATAATAGTGATACTATTATGTCAAGTGAGTATTTAAATAATGTGATTAAAAGTACTTGTAAAGACTTAAATAAAGATATTATTTCTGGAAAGGTATTTTCTTCAGATGTTTTCTATACTGAAGAGAGTATAGATGATTACAATAATATGTATAATAATAATGATTGTTTATGTACAGAAATGGAGTCTTTTGCGCTTTTTTATAATGCAAAAAAATTTAATAAACGAGCTGCTTGTATTTTAACTATTTCTGATAATTTAATAACTGGTAAGCAAACATCTTCAATAGATAGACAAAACTCATTTACGAGTATGATAGAAGTAGCTCTTGAGTCTACTCTAAAATTATAGGAGGTACAAATGAAATACACTAAATATAGTACATATTCATATAATCTACATGTTATTAAGACTAATAAGTTTAAAACTGTTACTGTGCAGGTTAACTTTAAAAGAAAACTTATCAAAGATGAAATAACTATTCGTAATTTACTTATAAATGTGCTTTGTACATCTACTCATGATTATGATACAAAAAGATTAATGAATATTGCGTGTGAAGATTTGTATGAATTACAATATCAAGCTAGTAATTATATTTCTGGGCGTTATAATATTATGAGCTATGAAGCTACATTTTTAAATGAAAAGTATACAGAAGTAGGTTATACTGATAAATCTATTAAATTTTTATCTGATTTGATATTTAAACCTAATGTAGAGCAAAAAAGGGGAATTACATATTTTAAAGATAGTGCTTTTAAAATAGGCTACAATTCTTTAAAGGATAATTTATTCGCGCTCAAAGAAAATCCTGATATTTATAGTAAGATTAGAATGTATGAATGTATGGAACCTAATTCATGTATTTCATATAGAGGCTGCGGATATATAGAGGATTTAGAAAGCATAGATTCTAAAAAATTATACGAGTATTATACATCTGTTTTAAATAGCGATACAGTTGACATTTTTGTAATTGGTGATGTTAATAATATGGTTATTAAAAAATTAATAGAATCTAATTTTAAAATGAAAACTTTGAAAAAACCAACTGAATCTCATTTTATTACTCCTAAAAAGAATAGATTAATACCTAAGACTATAAAAGAAAAGATGGGTATTAATCAATCAAAATTATCTATAGGCTTTAAGATTGATAAAATGACTGATTTTGAACGCAGATATGTTTTAAATGTATATTCATATATATTGGGTGGTGGACCGGATTCAAAATTATTTAAAAATGTAAGAGAAAAGAATAGTTTATGCTATTACATCAATTCGACAACAGTTCCTCTTACTAGTACTATGAGCATAAATGCAGGAATAAATGCTAAAGACTATAAAAAGACATTATCTTTAATAAAAAGTGAAGTATCTAGTATGAGAAAAGGTAAATTTGATGACGATGATATTATTAAAGCGAAAATAACTTATATAAACGGATTAAAGGAACTTGAAGATAATGCAGGAAGTTTAATAAGTTTATATGCAGGAATTGAGTATTTAAATAGTCATACAATAGATCAAAGATTTGTTAATATAAATAAAGTTAGTAAAAATGATGTTGTTAAACTTGCTAACAAGATTCATATGGATACTATTTATTTATTAGAAGGTGATTTAAATGAAAAAAACTAATTTAGAAAAACTTGATTTAACGTTGTATGAAGATGTTATGAATAATGGATTAAGAGTATTTATTGTACCTAAAGATAATGTAAATGGAGTATATGCAACTTTATCAACTAAATATGGTTCTAATGTGAATGAATTTGTTCCTATAAACGATAAAAAGATGGTTAAAGTACCATTAGGAATAGCTCATTTTTTGGAGCACAAAATGTTTGAGATGAAAAATGGAAAGGATCCGTTTACCTTTTATTCAGAACGCGGATGCGATGCAAATGCAAATACGTCTAATATAAAAACAACTTATTTGTTTAGTGGTTCTAATGCATTTTATGAAAATTTAGATTATTTACTAGACTATGTTCAAAGTCCATATTTTACTGATGAAAATGTGGAAAAGGAAAAGGGAATAATTGAACAAGAAATCAAAATGTATGATGATGTACCATATTTTAAGATGTATGAAAGACTATTATATAATTCATTTATAAATCATCCAATAAAATATCCAATTGCAGGTACTGTGGAAGAAATAAACAAAATAACAAAAGAAGACTTATATATGTGTTATAATACATTTTATAATCCAGCTAATATGTTTTTAACTATAGTTGGTAATGTGGATGTTAATGAAACTTTTAATAGTATTAAGGTCAATCAAGATGATAAAACTTTTGATGCTTTTAAAGAGATTAAGGTTAAACAGATTGATGAACCTGATAAGGTAGAAACAGAAAAAGAAACAATTAACATGGATATACAAATTCCAAAAATTGGAATTGCATATAAATTTAATTGTTCTAAATTAAAAAAGAATATTAATGATATTAAGAGTTATTTAAGCATATTATTCGAGATAAAAGTAGGAGCAACTTCATTGCTCAATGAGCGTTTAAAAGAGCAAAACTTGATTTCGAGTGATATAGATTTTAATTTGGTAAATACAGATAAACACATATTAGTAAGTATATCTGTTGAAAGTAAAGAGTATGATAAAGTAATTAAGGAAATAGAAAAAGAATTATCTGATTTAAATATTAGTAGTGAAGATTTTGAAAGGAAGAAAAAAATAAGAAAAAGTGGTGCTATTTATAGAAGTGATAGTATTTATTCAATAAACAATAAAATAATGAATGATATTATGAAGTATGACTATGTAATAACTGATGATTATAAAAAGATAGATGAGCTTAAGTATTCTTATTTAAAAACTATTATTAAATCTATTAAATTTAATAATAAATCAATATTAATAATAGAGAAATCTTGATTTATTCTTAAAAGTAGTGTATATTAATTAAGCAAGGAGGACTTATGAAGACTTTATTAATAATAGTGTCAGTATTAATAATAGCTATTGTATTGTTACAAAGTGGTAAAGCAGAAGGTGCTTCATCTATTATTACTGGTGGAAATGATGATTTGTTTAAAAATAGAAAAGAAAGAGGCGGAGAACTATTTATTACCTATATGACTATGGCTTTAGGTGTTTTGTTCTTTGTACTTTGTATAGTATTATAAAAACATAAAAAGAATCAATTTGATTCTTTTTATTCTTCTTTAATAGTTGGTATTAATAGCTCTTTATTTTCCTCATTATAAGTAGGTTCAGTACCTTTAATGTAATAAAACATTGTTTTATTCTTTGTATCTTCTTTTGCTATTTCACCACTTATAGGATTAACTAATACGCCAACTACATTATCTGGAATGTCATACCAAGTTGTTTCTTTATTTTTAAAATAATTTTCCATAATATCTGTCCACATAAATTTAATACCTTTGCCATCTGATGTTTTAGTTTTTTTATTATTATCATAACCACTCCATATACCTACAACAAGATCTTTATTATATCCAAAAATAAGGTGATCGGTATCAGTAGTTCCAGTCTTTACAGCATATTTGTGTGTAAGTTTAGATGCTATATCATAACAAGTAGGATAATTATAATCAATAAAATTATAGTTATATGTACTTGTAAGTATTTCACTTGTGATATAAGTTAGACTTGAATTTAATACTTGTTCTTGTTTTCCATTAAATTCATATAGAACATTATCATTAGTATCAGTTATTTTTTTTATAAAATGAGTTTCGGTTTTAATACCACTATTTGCCAAAGTAGAGTAAGCTCCCATCATTTCAATCAAAGTCATATCTTCACTGCCTAAAGCAAGTGACGGAATTGCTTTTAACTCCGATTTTATTCCAACACGTTTTAAAGTTTCTACCAATGTATTTTCTCCTAAAAACAAATGAGTTTTTACAGCATAAATATTTTCAGAGTACGCTATTGCTGTAGCCATTGTAATATCTTTATTTCCATATTTATCATTATAATTGGCTGGATTATACTTTTTGTTATTTGAAAATAAAAATGTCGTCTTTTCACTTGTAAAAGTAGTAGATTCTGTAAAACCATTTTCAAGTGCAGAATAATAAAGAAAAGGTTTTAAAGTAGACCCCATTTGTCTTTTTGCATATAGAGCTCTATTAAATTGACTTTTATTATAGTCAACTCCACCTGTTAAAGCAAGAATTTCTCCGCCTTTAGGATCTTGTACAATCGCGCCTATTTGTAAATCATTAGTTATATTATCTTTCATAGCTTTATCTAATATATTTTGAGTATCTATATCAAGAGTTGTATATATTTTTAATCCCTTTGTAGTAAGAAAAGAATTTGGTAAATTTAAACTTTCTAACTCATCCATTACTGAATCAATATAATATCGTAATGTGTTTAAATTGTTTTCTTTTATATATCCATAGAACTTTAATTCTGTATTATATGCCTGATCCATCTCATCTTTAGTAATATATTTATTATTGTACATAGCTTGAAGAACTAATCTTTGCCTTTCTTTAGCAGCATCAAAGTTTATAAGAGGTGAATAATTAGAAGGGGATTTTGGTATACCTGCTAAAATGGATGCTTCTGCTAATGATAAATCCTTTGAACTCTTATTAAAATAATACCAAGATGCATTTTCAATGCCGTAAACTCCACCATAGTTTATAGTATTTAAATATCCTTGCAATATTTCATCTTTACTATACTGACTTTCTATTCTAATAGTTAACCAGGCTTCTTTTAACTTTCTTTCCCATGTTTTATCAAAGGTTAAAAATAAATTTTTAGCGTACTGTTGTGTTATAGTGCTCGCACCTTGTAATGTTTTTCTACTTTTTACATTTATCCATAAGCTTTTAAATATTCTAAAAAAGTCAAAACCCTGATGTTTATAAAAATTTTTATCTTCAATAGCTATGGTCGCATTTATCATATTTTTATTAATGTCTTTGAGCTGTATTTTTGAATCACTTGTCGCATTTATTAAATTATTATTTTTATCATACAAATAATATCCATTGTTATTATTTATATCTATTTTTTTAGAAATACGTGCAAATGCATATATTCCTAAATAAAATATTAGTAAAATAACTGTAAAATATATGCATATTTTTCCTATTTTTTTTATATATTTCATATTAATCACCATATCTAGAATTAGTATTGTAAAAAATATTAAAAATATGAGTGCAAATATTAAAAAAGTATGCTATAATGTTTGGGAGTTGATTATTATGTCAAAAATGAAATTTAAAATTAAGTTAGAGTCTGATTTAGAAAATTTAGATTTTACAGTAAATGGAATAAAAAATAAGAATAAAATTACATATAAAGAAATTAATGTTTTTGTCACACTTTTGATAAGTGAAAATAAAATAACAATGAAAAGAGTATGTAATGATTATACGATTAATCTTATTTTTGTACATAATAAAGAAACATATTCAACATATAGTGTGTTTGGTGGTTCAAAGGTATTTGATTTATCGACATTTACAAATAATGTTGAAATAAGTGATAATAGAATAATTATAGATTATAATTTAGAAGGAAATAAATTTCTTTATGTGATAGAAATGGAGGAGTTAGATGGTATTAGATAAGTTAAGCAGCGTTTTAACTAAAGTTGCCAATGAATTGGGATATTCAGATGAATTAAATGTTATTAAATCTAATAGATTAGATTTGTGTGATTATCAATGCGACTCTATTTTTAAACTTTCTAAAAAATATCACAAATCTCCAATGGAAATAGGTAATGAAATAGTAAATTGTGTAAATAATATAGATGATTTTCCAAATTATTTTGATAAAGTAGAGTTTTGTATGCCTGGCTTTATAAATATTACGGTATCAAATAAATTTATAAATGATACTTTAATAGAAATGGAGTTAAATGATGGCTTTAATTTTAAAATTAATGATAAGAAAACATATGTGATAGATTATGGTGGACCAAATGTTGCAAAGCCATTACACGTGGGGCATTTAAGACCAGCTATAATTGGTGAATCTATAAAAAGAATACTTAAATTTGTAGGAAATGATGTTATATCAGATGTACATTTAGGAGATATTGGATTGCCAATTGGTGAGGTAATATATGCTGCTTTAAACGATAATTTAAAGCCTGATGATTTGACTTTAGAATACTTAAATGAAGTTTATCCAAAAATGAGTTCTATTGTAAAAGAAGATGCTGATATAAAAAATGAATGTGCAAATCTTATCAAGCAAGTTCAAGATAAAGAAGCATATTTAGATTATTGGGAAGTTATACGTGAACTATCTATAAATGATATTAAAAGACTATATAAATATTTAGATATATCATTTGACTATTGGTTATCTGAATCAGATGCATACGAGTATATACCACTTGTTGAGAAAATGCTTAAAGATAAAAAGCTTCTTGTTGAAAGTGATGGAGCTCAAGTTGTATTTATCAAAACAGATGAGGATAATAAACCTTGTCCTCCTTTGATATTTAGAAAAAGCAATGGAGCATATTTATATGAATCGTCTGATTTAGGAACTATTTATCAAAGGATGAACGATTTTAATCCAGATTGTATTTTATACGTAACAGATGCAAGGCAAGCATTTCATTTTGAACAAGTGTTTAGAGTGTGTAAATTATCTGGCATGACTAAAGATACTTTGCTATATCATTTACCTCATGGAACTATAAATGGTCTTGACGGTAAACCATATAAAACTAGAAGTGGAAATACACCTAAACTAGATGAATTGTTTAAAGAAGTAGAGGATATTTTCAAAAGTAAAAAAGAGCTTAATAAAAGTATGAGCGATGAAGATATTAAAAAGCAAGTAAATGCTATAATTAAATTTGGTGATTTACAGAATAGTCGTGATAAAGACTATATATTTGATATTAATAAATTCAGTGATACTACAGGTAAAACTGGACCTTATGTTTTGTATACATATTTAAGAATGAATAAAATCGTAAATAAGTATGATACTAACATTAAAACTATAACTAATCGCATATATAATAAATATGACAGAGATTTAAGAATGAGTATACTAGATTATGAGATTTATATTAATAACGCTTTAAAGGAGTTTAAACCTAATTTTATAGCTGAATACATATATAATGTTTGTAATTGTTTAAACTCATTCTATCAAAATAATCATATAGCTAATTTAACTGATAATGATAAGTTAAATGATTGGGTAAGTGTTATTAAACTTGCTAATAGAATTATTAAAGAAATGTTAAATTTACTTATTATAGATATACCTACAGAGATGTAGTTTAGTTTGGAGGAAATTATGAAATTAAAAGATATGAAGAAAGAAGAATTAGAAGTTCTTTCTTATACGGATTTAACAGAATTAATATTAAAAGAAAATAAAAAGCCATTAAATACACCTAGTGTATTTAAGAAGATTTGTTCATTGCTTGAACTTAGTGATGATGATTATGCTAATCAAATAGGAGACTTTTATACATCACTTACTACTGATAAGAGATTTATTTTGTTGGATAGTGCAGAATGGGATTTAAAGGATAAGCATAAAGTAGATATAGTTCTTGATGTCGATGACGAAGAAGATGAATCAGAGGCAACAGATGAAGAAGATGAGTCTGACACAGATGAAGAAGAATTAATGGATGAGGAAATTGATTCAATAGATATAACAGACGATGAAGTTGATTTAGACGATTCAGATGATATGGAAGAATTAACAATTGTTGATGATATTGATGAAGATAATGAATAAAAATAGTGCAAAAACACTATTTTTTTGTTATAATTATATAGGTGGATTTTATGAATCAAAATAATATTAGAAATTTTTCTATTATTGCCCATATAGATCATGGAAAAAGTACTTTGGCAGATAGAATCCTTGATATAACAGGGGCAATTACTGAAAGAGAAAGACAAGAGCAATTATTAGATAGTATGGATATTGAACGTGAACGAGGTATTACTATTAAGCTGAATACTGTTCAGTTAAAATATAAATATAATAATGAAGAATATCTATTGCATTTGATAGATACTCCGGGACACGTAGATTTTTCATATGAAGTATCAAGAAGTCTAGCTGCTTGTGAAGGAGCAATATTAATAGTAGATGCAGCACAAGGAATAGAGGCTCAAACACTTGCTAATTTATATCTTGCAATGGAAAATGATTTAACTATAATACCTGTTATAAATAAAATAGATTTACCAAATGCTGATGTAGAAAAAGTGACTAATGAAATAGTTGATACTTTAGGATTTAAAAAAGAAGAAATTATTCTTTGTAGTGCTAAACAGGGTATAGGAATAAAGGAATTAGTTGAAGCAATTATTACACGCATACCATCTCCTAAAGGGGATATTTCTTCAAAAACTCAGGCTTTAATTTTTGATAGTTTTTTTGATTCTTATAGAGGTATAGTTGCACTAGTAAGAGTTGTAAATGGATCATTAAAAGTTGGAGATAAAATAAAAATGATGGCAACTGAAGCAACATATGACATAGTAGAGTTAGGTGTACATACACCACATGAAGTAAAAAAACAAGTTTTAAGCTGTGGTGAAGTAGGGTTTATATGTGCTAGTATAAAAAATATTGAAGATGTAAGAGTAGGAGATACAATTACTTTATATAAAAATCCTGCGGAAAAGCCTTTGGATGGTTATAAACCTATGAAACCTATGGTGTTTTGTGGAATTTATCCTATAGAATCATCAAAATTTCCTGAACTTAGAGAGGCATTGGAAAAATTGAAATTGAATGATGCTTCACTTGAATTTGAACCGGAAACATCTCAAGCATTAGGTTTTGGATTTAGATGTGGATTTTTAGGACTTTTACATATGGAAATAATTCAAGAGAGAATAGAAAGAGAATTTGGAATAGATTTAATAGCGACCACTCCTTCAGTGGTTTATGAGGTTAATTTAACAGATAAAACAACTATATATATAGATAGTCCATCTAAAATGCCTGATAGACAGAAAATATTAAATATTAAAGAACCATATATAAGAACAAATATTTTTGTACCTAGTGAGTTTATAGGTCCTATTATGGAATTATGCCAAAATAAAAGAGGTAATTATATATCAATGGAATATATAGATAAAACACGTGTTAATATACATTATGAATTACCACTATCAGAAATAGTATATGACTTTTTTGATAAGTTAAAGAGTTATACAAAAGGCTATGCATCTTTTGATTATGAGTTTATTGGATATAAAGAAAGCAATTTAGTGAAAATGGATATTATGCTTAATAAGGAAGTTGTAGACGCGCTTAGTTTAATTGTGCATAGAGATTTTGCCTATAATAGAGGTAAGGCTATTGTAGAAAATTTAAGAAAGTTAATACCTAGACAACAATTTGAGATACCTATACAAGCTGTAATAGGAACTAAGGCTATAGCTCGTAGTGATATTAAAGCGGTAAGAAAAAATGTTCTTGCAAAATGTTATGGTGGAGATGTATCACGTAAAAGAAAGCTGTTAGAAAAGCAAAAAGAAGGAAAAAAGAGAATGAAAATGATAGGAAGTGTAGAAATACCTCAAGAGGCATTCTTATCAGTACTTAGTATGGATGGTGATAAAAATGACTGATGTTGAATTTTTTTCAAGATTAGCGCTCGAATATAGATTAAGTTTGAAGAGTATTTCTAAATTATCTGGAATAAATGAATCCGAAATAAAAAAATACTGTATAAACAGTATTGATTATATGGCATATAAATTTTTATTTGATTTAGATGTAGTAGATACTGATGATACTTATCAATGTTCAAAATTAAAACGCTTATTAGAACGTTTTAATGAAATTAATAAGGGAGATTATTCACAAGAAGAAAAGAATAATAATTTAGATTATTTGCTTAATAAGACGGATATAGAAGTAAATAGACTATTAGATGATAAAGATAGAATAAAAAGACTAAGCATAGATGATTATAAAAAAATAAGTAGATATCGAATTAAACATGCATATTCTTCTAATGGTGCATCTGATTATCTTCATATAGACAGAAGACGATTATCATCTATGGAAAATAAATATGAAGGAAGTATAAGAGATTCATTAGATAAATTAGAAGATTTTATAAGAGCAAAAAAGAATAGAAAGGGTGAACATAAACAAATATGAGTATTGATAAAAAAAGAGAAATGGATGAAAAAATTAGAACTAAGGTAATTGATATGGCACGCTACATAATTGAAAATAAGTCATCTACAAGAAAGACAGGAGAACATTTTGGTGTTAGTAATTTTACTGTATCAGATTATATAAATAAAAAATTGCCTTATATAGATCCCATGCTATATAAAGAAGCAATACTTGTATTGGAGGAAAATAAACCTAAAAGCATAAGAAATGAAAACGTTGTTTTAAGAGTAAGAAATGCTGTAGAACTTTTAAAGCAAGGCTTAACGGTAAATGAAATAGCTAAAGAGTTAAAAACAACACCAGAAGTAATATATAACGATTTTCACAACAGGTTGGAAAAATTAGATAAGGAAGAATGTGAAACAGTAAAAAAAATACTTGCTAAAAATAGATATAATAATTTAAATAATAATTCAAATGTAATAGAAGAAACTTCCATCAGACCTATTTTGAAAGGTCAATCGTTAGAAATTATTGCTAATGTTGCTTTACACTTTAGATTATCATTAAATAGTATATCTATTTTAACAGGTATTTCACCTGAACAATTATATAATGAATTATATTATAAGTCCATATCTAAAGAACCTAAAAGTAAATTTAAAAATAGTGCTATAACTGATATTAGTATAAAGTATTTAATTACTGAATCTGAATCTGAAGAAAACTTAATGAAAGCATATAAGTATTTATTAAAACTATTTTCTCTTAAAGGACTTAAACAACAAGAACAATATAATAAGCTTTTTGAAGTAGATAAAAAGTTTTATGATCTTTTAAGACAGAGTAAGGATAGTTATACTAAAAATGATTATGTATTAGCGAGTATTTATAGATTAAAATATGCACTTACTGCAGAAGATATGAGTTTGAGAATGGGTAAGACAAAGGCTAGATTACTTGCTGTAGAGAGTACATATTCAGATGATTATAGTGAATTGAAAGAAAAATTAAAAGACTTAAATGAATTTATAGGTATTGTATGCTCAAAAAAAGAGAGAAATCAAAAGAGATAAAAAGTGTATATGTTCATATACCTTTTTGTTCTTCTATATGTTCTTATTGTGACTTTTGTAAGTTCTATACAAATCATCAATGGATAGAAAAATATTTAAAAAGTTTATCTAATGAAATACATAAGTATTACAATAATGATATTATAAAAACTCTTTATATAGGTGGTGGGACACCTAGTTCGTTAAGCATAGATGAACTAAATAAGTTATTTAATATACTTAAAATATTTAAATTAGAAAAAGATTATGAGTTTACTTTTGAATGTAATATAGAAGATATAACTATTACTTTACTTGAACTTTTAAAATCAAATAGAGTTAATAGAATTAGTATTGGAATTCAATCATTTAATAATGAGTATTTGAGTCTTTTAAATAGAAATCATAAAAAAGATATTTCTATTGAAAAAATAGAATTGGTAAAAAAATATTTTAATAATATAAATATTGACTTAATATATGCAATTCCAGGACAAACGTTAGAAGCGTTAAAAAAAGATTTAGATATATTACTAAATCTTGATATTCCTCATATTTCTACATATTCTCTTATAATTGAAAATAATACAAAATTATATATAGATAACGTAAAAAATATAGATGAAGAACTAGACTATAATATGTATAAACTTATTTGTACTACCCTTAAAGATTATAATCACTATGAAATATCAAACTTTTCAAAAAAAGGTTATGAGTCAAAACACAATTTAAATTATTGGGACAATAATAATTATTATGGATTTGGCTGTGGTGCATCTGGTTATATAAACAATACAAGATATGATAATACGAGAAGTATAACTAATTATATTAATGGTAAGTATAGATATGAAAAAGAAGTTTTAACTAAAAAAAAGACTATTGAGAATGAATTTATATTAGGACTTAGAAAAACTCATGGTATAAAAAAAGATATATTTAAAACTAAGTATAATACTGATATACACAGTGATATAGTTAATAAACTTTTATCTCAAGGTAAATTAATTGAAGATAATAAATATATTTATATAAATCCAAAATATATATATGTTTCAAATAATATTTTAATTAATTTTATTAATTAAACAAAAAGAAACTGCCCCCTGAGCAGTTTCTATAAAAGAATAAAAAGGGGTTGGCTAGTGTGATACTAGCACCAATTCGCCTAATTTCCGAATTGGTACCTACTATTATATATTAAAAAAAATTTTTGTCAATACTTTTTTATAAAATTTTTATTTATATGTTATAATTAGTAATAGAAAGAGTGATTTTATGTTTATAAAATATTTAATTGTATTTTTTGTATCTATGGTTCCACTTATAGAATTAAGAGGAGCTATACCAATTGCTATAGGAATGGATTTAGATAAACTAACTTCATTTATAATTAGTATTCTTGGAAATATGGTGCCTGTTCCATTTATTTATTTATTCGCACGAAAAGTATTAACCTGGGGTAAGGATAAAAAATATATAGGTCCATTTTTTACATGGTGTATGAAAAAAGGTGAATCAGGTGGAAGAAAATTAGAGTCATCTGCCGGAAGAGGATTGTATTGGGCACTATTTGTCTTTGTTGGAATACCACTTCCTGGAACAGGGGCATGGACTGGAACACTTGCTGCTTCTATACTAGATTTAGATTTTAAAAAGACTATATTAGCCGTTATGGCTGGTGTATTACTTGCTGGTATTATTATAATGATGATATCTTTTGGAGTTTTTAGTTTTATAGGTTAAATATGAATATCAACAGTTTAAAAGGTATAGGTCCCAAATTAGAAAAACTATTTAATAATATAGGGATATATACAACAGAAGATCTTATAAATTATTATCCATTTAGATATGATATTATAAAAAGAAGCAATATTGATTCATTATATCAAGATGATAAAATTATAATTGATGGAATAGTTGAAAGTAATCCTAGTTTATTTTATTTTAATAAAAAAATGAATAAGATGTCTTTTAAATTGAATACAGGAAAATATTTATTAAATGTGATTATTTTTAATAGAGGTTATTTAAAAAATAAAATAAAAATTGGAAATACAGTTAGTGTAATAGGAAAATATGATAAAATGCACAATACTGTAGTAGCGAACAATATTAATTTATCACCTTTACCAACAGTGGAAAAAATAGTTCCTATTTACCATCAAGTAGCGGGTCTTTCTAGTAATCAAATTTCCAATTACATAAATCAAATAGTAGATTATGAACCTATTAATTATCTTCCTGATAGTATAATTAATAAATACAATTTTATAGATAAGAAGACATGTATTAATGAAGTTCATAATCCTAGTAATATGAATAATTTAAAAAAAGCTTTAAACATGCTAAAGTATGAGGAATTATTCCTATTTATGTTAAAAATGGAAAGTTTAAAATATGAAAAAAAATACAAGATTGGAATAAAGAGGATTGTTCCTGTTGACGCTGTAAATGATTTTATATCATCATTACCTTTTAAATTAACTACTGATCAAGAAAAATGTACTTTTGAAGTATTAGATGATTTAAATAGTAAATATACTATGAATAGATTGATACAAGGTGATGTAGGAAGCGGAAAAACATTAGTAGCTATAATAGCTCTATATATTAACTATCTAAGCGGATATCAGGGAATCCTTATGGCACCTACTGAGGTATTAGCTCAGCAACATTTTAAATCATTAAAAAAGTTTTTTAAAGATTATAATATTAATATTGAAATTTTGACAGGTAATTTAAAACAAAGAGAAAAAAAAGATATCATAAATAGATTAGAAAGTAATAAGATAGATATTTTAATAGGAACACATGCTTTATTTAGTGATAACGTATTTTACAACAAATTAGGACTTGTAATAACTGATGAACAACACAGGTTTGGAGTTAATCAAAGAAGTAGCATAAAAAATAAAGGAACCAATCCAGATGTTTTGTATTTGTCGGCAACACCAATTCCTAGGACACTTGCTCTTACAATATATGGGGATATGGATGTATCAAGTATAAAAAGTATGCCCAGTGGTAGAAAAGAAATAAAAACTATATTAAAATCTTCAAAGAGTATTAAAGATGTGTTAAATCTTATGTATGCTGAAATTAAAAATAATCACCAAATATATGTAATCGCACCACTAATAGAAGAGTCTGATAAGATTGATTTGGAAAATGTAGAAGTATTAGAAGAAAAAATGAATAGAGCTTTTTCTAAGGTGTGCAACATAGGTGTAATGCATGGTAAAATGAGTGCTGATGAAAAAGATAGCGTAATGAAATCTTTTAAAGAAAATAGAATTCAGATACTTATATCAACAACTGTAATAGAAGTAGGTGTTGATGTAGAAAACGCAACAACAATTGTAATATTTGATGCATATAGATTTGGTCTTTCACAACTTCATCAGTTAAGAGGTAGAGTAGGAAGAAATAGTCTACAAAGCTATTGTATTTTAGTAAGTGATAGAGAAACGTCAAGACTTAATATAATGACTAAAGTAAGTGATGGATTTAAAATAGCAGAAGAGGACTTTAAATTAAGAGGATCAGGAGATATATTTGGTGTAAGACAAAGTGGTGATATGAATTTTAAGTTAGCTGACTTTAAAAATGATTATGGTATTCTTATTAAAGCAAAAGAAGACAGTAAAACTATTTTAAATAATATCTCTAATTATCCAATATTAGAAAAATTATTAAATGAAAGTACTAATTTAAATTAACTTGACTAATTTAAAAAATTATTTTATACTTATTAGGGTAGAGAAATCTACCAAGTATTGTTCATGTTTTTTTAATTTAAGAAGATGTGAATAATGCGTCCCCCTGAA
>CAKOXU010000006.1 GCA_934130235.1 uncultured Bacilli bacterium | reverse complement strand
TTTAAATATTATATAAATAATTATTGAATTAACAATGAAGAATATAACATAAACGCCAAACCACATAAATATGTTAGTAAACTCTATTGAATTAAATAATACTCCAGCAAGTAACAAATCTATCAAGAACACTGCTAAAAATTTTAGATTTCTTATATAAAAAGGTAAAACGCTTTCTTTAAAAATATATTTATGTACAACTATATTTTTCATAATGTATTCAGCAACAAAAACAGAAAATGCGGTCGCTAATACTACACCTGGAATACCAAATTTCCACACCAATAGTAAAGATAATGTGAAATTAATAACCGTATCAGTTATAGCGCATATCTTAGTTTCTTTAAATAATCCAGCAGCATTCACATATGTTGTAATTGGAATTTTTGTAATATATCCAAACATATATATTGAAAAGACAATAGCAATAGAAAAACTAGTCATTATTTCACCTTCATACCAAATATCAATAAAAGAATCAAGTGCAAATGTTAATGGAACACATATTATAATGGCAACAAAATAAACCATCGAATTTAATTCATAAAATATATCATGTGATTTATTCATATCCTCAGTAAGTGAGTTTCCAATTATAGCAAGCATTGCACCACTAATTTTCTCTAATATTTGTCTTAACATGTTTACAATATAGTTATAAGTTGAATATACAGCAACGCTAGCAAGCCCAAGTAATTTAGAAATTATAAGGACATCTATATTATAGCTAATTAATCCATTTATTTTATGAACCATCAAATGTTTAATTTGTTTTGAAAATTCATAATCTTTTTTTTCTGATTTAACAGTATACTCTGGAAACTGTTTTTTAAAAAAGAAATAAATTGCTAAATTTGATAATAGTTTAATAACGCTATGCATTACTAATACACTAGTAAAGCTCCAACCACAAAGCAATAACACTATTTCTAGTATACTTTGTATTATTTGCCCTATTTGTGTACATAAACTAACAACATATTTTTTTTCTTTTACTTCATATAAAGTTCTAAAAGGAACAAAGAAATATGTAACAACATTACTTAATGAAAATAACACAAAAGCCAATACTATATATAAATAATCAAAAGAGTTCTCTTTTATTAAAAACGGTACTATAAACGCTACTATAGCTGCAATAAAAAATATAGCTGCACCTATTAAATTAAATACTCTAAACGCACCTGATAGTATTTCATTCATTTTTTTCGTATCATTTGATGTATTAGGTTTGTAAAGCGCATATAAAACAGCACTCGATAAACCTCCGTCAACTAAAGCAACATATATCATTATTTGAGAAAATAATTGGTATAATCCTAAAGTTTCATCGCCTAAAACTTGTATAAATATTTTTAATTTATAAATACCTAAAAAAGATATGATAATAAGAGGAATAACCTCACACATCAAATTTAAAAATGTTTTTTTAGTTCTCATTAATTCTACACTCTCCCTCAGTAAAACTAATATATGTTGGCATATGAGTCCTTCTCTTATTTTCTGGAGGTAGCTTCATATAATCACCATAAACTTTACTTAAATAATAATCATTATCATTTAATCCATTATAATTTTTTGTTCCAAATTTTACAGGTTTTAATGGAAACATTTTTTCCTTAATCATAGTATCTTTTTCTACACTTTTTACACTTCCTAAAATATCAACAACATACTTTGTATCTTTTTTGTCAAACCATGTAAGTGTCCTATCTCTCCATTTTTTTAGTGTTTTACCACTAAATGGTAAAAAAAGAGCTACTAACATTTTTCTTCTTCTACTTTTAAGACTATAAACATGATACTTTACATAAATTGCATCCACAATATTTTTTACAATTATTGCTTGCAATTTTTGTAATTTACTCTTCTGTTTTGGTACATTATCAAATGGAAATATATCCAAAAAAAAGCCTTTATGAGTATCAACATTTTCAATACATTCTTCAGCAAAAGTAGTATTATTCTTTTTTACTTTTATGAAAGGAATAAAGTATTTATCATCAGATTTATCACAATGCAAAAAATACTTATCACCTAACGCATTTTCGCTTGTACATACATCAATAAATTTATTATAATCTGATCTTAACATTCCAATGTCTATATCATCATCCCATGGTATGAATCCTTTATGTCTTACCGCTCCTAATAAAGTACCATAGACTAAAAAATATTGTATATTATACTTTTTACAAACGTCAACAACTTTATCTAATATTTCTATTTCAACTTCATGAACCTTTTTAATTTGTCCATCCATTTTTATCACCTACACTTTTATAATTATATCATATATAAATACATAATTCAACAAACAAAAAAGAAAAGAAGGTTAACTTCTTTTAGATTTACTTTTTTTCTTTTTTAATTTATCAGCCTCAACATCGAAACTATAACTAGAAACAGGTGCATGCACAACCCTCTTTTCAACTGGTGGTAAAGTCATATAATCGCCATATGTATATGATAATATTTCATCATAGTCTTTAGTTCCAAAAAACTTATAACCTTCAAATTCATACTCAGTAAGATTTAAAAACCATTTTTTAGGCATACCATACCTAACCTTTATTGGATTTTTAATATATAATTTTCCTGTTGCTGGAAATGTGTAACATCTCACTCTATTTGGTCTATCATTTTTACTTTTATCAGACATTTTATGTAATCTTTTATGTACCCAATCAACAGGTATGTGTGATAATAATGAATACCATTTTCTCATAAACCATGTTTCATTTTCAGAAACCTTTCCTACTTCAGAGTATAAAATTTTTCTTAGACAAAAGCAATAAAAATCACATAAAATTTGTCCTATTAAAGGCCTTGGAATGTCATCCATTGGAAATATATCTATAAAGAATCCTGTTTTACATTTGATATGTTCCTGCCCTATTCTTACATATTCAGTATTAGTCTTTCTTATTTTTGAATAACTCCATCTATAATATGGATCAGTCTGATGGTTTTGAAAATAACATATCTTAGGATCCATTTGATTTGCTATTTTTTTAAACTTTTCATAATCTTCTCTCAGCATAATAACATCTATATCATCATCCCATGGTATGAATCCTTTATGTCTTACCGCTCCTAATAATGTTCCACCACATATTGTATATCTGACATTATTTTTTCTGCACACTCTATCTAACTCTTTGAGCATTTCAACTTCTAACAGTTGCATTTTTCTAAATTCTTCCTTTGATAATTCTTTCACTTCTTTTTTCATAAACATACACCTACTTTTTTAATTCTACTAAATTTTCTTTCTTTGTAAATCTTTCCATTATATCAGAAATTGCTAATGTAATTTCCTTATTGATATTTGAACTATTGTTATCATTTTCAACCGATCTTACAAAAGACACAAGTTCATATCTTATACCTTCACCATCTAATTGATAAAAGTATCTCTTTTTTTCATTCTCGTTTTCGCTTTTAACTTCAAAATACTCTGTTTTCCACCAAGGTGCTGGAACATAAATATATCCCTTTGTACCAGATATGATTAACTGTCCCTCGGATTTCACGCCTTTTCCTATTTTTACAGTAGCTATACCCGTTGGATATAATAAATTAATATTAGTAAATAAATCAAAATTTTGTTTTTTGTCTAAATAATATGTTATAAAATCAACTTTTTTAAAATCAGTCCCTAATAACATCAATGCTGGTAAAATAGCAGTTGGACCCCATGCACACATACTATTTTGTCTACTTAATATTTTTTTTGGTCCAAAAGATAGCATTTCTTCCATGCTAGTACATGTTGAATCAATTGACACTATCTCACCTATTTGTCCCATTTTAGCAAGTAATATAAGTCTATTAAAAGCAGTCGAATATGCCGTTTTTAACGCTTCCATTAAAATTAGATTATTTTTAGAAGCCAATTCGTACAATTTATTACACTCATCTTTACTTAAACACATCGGAGTTTCACACAACACATGTTTATTATTTTTAAGTGCAGTACTTATATATTGAAAATGTAATTCAGGAGAAGTTGCTATATAAACAGCTTCAACATTTTTTAACATATCATTATAGTTTGAATATACTTCTATATTATTCTGATGTGCCAAATCCTTTAATTTTATGTTCATAGTACAAATAGAAATTATATTAAGCCCATTAACGTATTTATCTTCATTAATTACTTTACCTATTAAATCAAGATCACCGATTATACCCATCTTAAGTGTTCTTTTAGATGAACGAATATCCGTACTAGATATTCCTTCAGTTCTATCTAGATATATAACATCACAATACTCTTTTAAATAATCAAACTTCCCTAGCCAGTCTGAACCAACAGTAAAAATATCTACACCATATTTTTTTATATCATCTATTTTTTGTCCTTCATATTCTTCAACGATAATTTTATCTGCTAAACCTGTCTGTCTAACAGCCTCTATACGTTCTATTAAAGATTGTTGAACATTAATCTTACCTCGTTTTTTATCAAAGTCATCTGCAGTTATACCAACAATTAAATAATCACCTAACGCTTTAGCTCTCTCAAGTAATCTTATATGTCCATAATGTAATAAATCATAAGTTCCATATGTTATAACTTTCTTCACTATACACCTCTTATAATAATCCTTTAAGCATCATATCTTTAAATGCATCTATCAATTTGTCATTATCTTCAACTGTTAAAGCACCTATATGTCCTACCCTAAAAACTTTGTCTTTTAATTCACCACCGTTTGGGCAAACCCATATATTATACTCATTTTTAAGAATTAAAAATATATCGTACGCTTTTACATTTAATGGTTTTAATGGAGTAACTGCATTGGATAGAGAATCAGAAACTATTTCAAATGGCAAACCATTAATTTTATTTCTAAAGTCAGTCGCCAATGCATGAATTTTATTAGTTTCAGATTCTACACCGCCTGACAATTCTATTTCTTTCAACCTCGCGTTTATTTGAAGTAAAATTCCTACCGCTGGTGTAAATGGGGTTTGACCTCGTTCACCATTCCTAAGCGCATCTTTTAGATCCAAATACATGCATTTAGTTTCGTTATTATTAATTCTTTTTTGAGCCACTTTATCCAAAACTATTATTGAAATTCCTGGAGGACACGCAAGTGCTTTTTGTGAACCTGTAATCATTACATTAATTCCACTTGCTTCAACATTAATTTCATCAGCCAAAAAAGAGCTTATTGCATCTACTATTAAAAATAAATTATTTCTCTTACAAAAATCATGTATTAAATTCAAATCATAATGTACACCTGTTGATGTTTCGTGAACATTCACTATAAAAGTAGTATAATCACTAGGATTATATTTATTTAAAATATCAGCAGTTAATGTTTTTCCGGAGTTTAGCTTTATCTCATCATATGGAATTCCATACAAATTTAATAGTTGAACAAACCTAGATCCAAAACTGCCACCATTTACGACTAATGCCTTATCATTTGTATTTAACGTATTAACAATACTCGCCTCCATTGAAGCGGTACCAGAACCAGTAATAAACACTACTTTTGAATCAGTTGATGCTTTTGCAAATTTTTTAATTAAAAGTTCATTCTCTTTCATTATATTTGAAAATTCATCAGTTCTAAAATATGGAACTTGATGAGACCCTATTTCTCTAACTTTTTCATCAGATTGTACAGGGCCAACGGTAAAATTCAACATAAAAAACCTTCTTTCTACTTCTTTTTCCATGCTTTAAAACTATGTGTCACTCTTTTGCTTTCCGGTGGTAATTCCATATAATCTTTACCATAACCCATAGTTAAAAACTTATCGTAATCCTTTAAGCCCTTAACATATAAATTCTCAAATTCAAAATCATCAAGGACAAGATCTTTTTTATAATATACCTCTTTAGAATCTGACCAAACATTATTTTTAACATAGTCATAATCATCATAATTATATCTTGTACAATAATTATAATAATACTTTTTAAAGCTATCCCATTTCCATAATTTCAATATATTTAATGCTGCACCTTTTATAATACTCTTAATTTTATTGGAAGCAACAATAGGTTGACCGTCTTTTTGCCTTCTTTTTAAATAAAAAAGTGCATTTAACTTTAAAATTTTATTAAAAAACTTTGTATTATCCTGTGGCGTGGCATCAAGTGGGAAAATATCAATCCATAAATTCTTATCAAATGCCTCCTCTTCTTCAACCACTATTGATTTATTTATAAGTTTTATAATAGGAAAATCAGAATTACCTAATTCATATCCAATAAATTCCAAATTATCAGTTAATTTATTACCATTAGTTCTAATATACTCTAATAATTTATTGTACTCTGGCCTAGTCATAGCAAGATCAATATCATCATCCCATGGTATAAACCCTTTATGCCTTACTGAGCCCAAATACGTACCAGCCCAAATAAAATACTCCATTTTCTCTTTTTTAAAAAAATCAATTAATATTTCAAGCATTTTAGTTTCTTCTTTTTGAATCTCTTTTAATGTCAAATACTTTTTATTTTCCTTCATTCTTCTTCCCCTTTTCAAATATTATATCTGTCTTAAATACAAAAATTATTAAAGCAAACATTAAAATTCCATATATAATATATCCTACTTCTTTATCTACAAGAAGCCAAATAATAGATGCTGCAGAGAACAATATAGTTATTAAATAAATAATTAATACAGTTTTCTTTACATCGTGATTAATTCTTAAAAATTGATGATGTATATGGCTCTTATCAGGAGTACCAATGCTTTCACCTTTTAGCTTTCTTCTTATAATAGCGCATGCAGTATCTAATATTGGCACTACTAAAATACAAAGAGGAATTATTATTGAAGACATCATAATACTTTTAAACCCTAAAAGTGTTATAACTGCAATTATAAATCCTAAAAACATAGATCCGGAATCCCCCATAAAAATACGTGCTGGATTAAAATTATGTACTAAAAATCCTAAAGTAGAACCCAACATTATGAATGTTAATACTACAGATAAACCTACTCTTCCTTGAAAATAGGCTATAATACCAATAGTTAAGAAGAATATCGCACTTATTCCAGCTGCTAATCCATCCAAACCATCTATTAAATTTAAACAATTAATACATCCTAAAATAAACACTATAGTTATCAAATATGAAAAAGTCCCAAAATTAATATAAGTTCCAAAAAAGCTAATATCTCTAAGTAACAAACCACCATATGTGACTACAATTACAGCAGCAAGTGTTTGCCCTACAAATTTATGAGATGCTTTCATAGGCTTAATATCATCAATCATACCAGTTATAATTAATACAAAAGATCCTATTAATATACTGTTCATCATAGCAGTGTGTTCACCAAATAACATATAACCTAACAAAAAACCTGCATATATACCCAGTCCACCTAATCTAGGCATTGGATTTTTGTGAACCTTTCTTGCATTAGGAATGTCAAGTGCGTTTACATGAATTGCTATTTTTTTAACAAAAGGAATAGCAAACACCACAAATATAAAAGGTATAAATATCATTAATAAAATAGTTGTTAAATCAAAATTAGTCATAATTCTCTCTCCTCTTTAATACTTTATAAATAATGTTTTTTATAAATTCTACAACATTAGATAAGATAAATGAACTAACAAAAACAGTTAGAACAATAATTGGCATATAAACAAATCTGCTTTGCATAGTTATATGTGAATTTAAAATTTTATAGAAAAAATTATCAAATATGTATGATAGCAAATACATACCCAATGAAACTTTAGAAATTCTTGAAATAATCTTAGTAAATAAATTAACCTTTATATTTTTTAAATTCAATAAAAATACAAATATCAAAACAGATATAACAAACACAAAAAGTGAATTATAATTGCAATAACTTCCCCATTCAAATATCTTTCCATATGATTTATAATAACTTATAGATCCCAGCAATAAACTAACACTCAATATCATTAAAATACAATTAAAGCTTTTTATTTTGATATTGTATTCTTTTATATATGACCCAATAAAATAATACGTTATAGGATAAATACCCGTCCACCAATTAGGAATAAATTGATACTTTATATTCAAAATTGATGGAGCAATAGTACTAAATATTAGTATTAACAATAATATAGTTTTATCTTTTCTATTTTTTAAACTTTTATATATAATATTTAAATAAGGAATTAGTAGATATAAACCAATATACATATTAATATACCATGCATAATCGGATCCACTATAATTTAAAATAATGCCAATAATATGTGAAAAGGTCATATGTTGATTCAGTATTATAATCTTATACATTATACAAAAAATTGAAGCTATAAGATACACTGTTAAAACTTTAGAAAGATTAAGAAAATATTTTTTATTTGGTTGTTTGTTTGACATTAAATACCCTGTTAATAGTAAAAACAAAGGAACACAAACCATAAAAAAATTTCTAACAGTAATTGATATCATCATTTGTCTTCCGTATATTTCTTCAGTATAAAAACCACTATTATAGAAAAAATGTACAGAAATTACAGAAAAAATTGCAAAAGTTCTAATTAAATCTAGATTAATACTTCTTTTTTTCATAAATCTACTCCAAACTATTACCTTTTTTATTCTTTCTACAACCTAATTATATCATAATTTAATAACTAATACTAGTAAAATAAAGAAAATCAAGAGAATTATTTATCTCTTGACTTAACTATAAAATTATAACTATCCAGACACATTTGATCAATCGTTTTCTCTGTTTTCCAATTTAAATCCCTACTTGCTTTAGAAGCATCAGCGTAAACAATAGGCAAATCACCCTCTCTTCTATCACCGTATTTATAATTTAGTTTTATATTATTTACTCTTTCAAATGTTGTTACAATTTCTGTTACACTTACTCCATTACCAGTCCCAAGATTGTATACCCTAATATCATTTTTATTATCAAACATATAATTAAGCGCACTGACATGTCCGCGTGCTAAATCCACAACATGTATATAATCTCTTATGCAAGTTCCATCTTTTGTATCATAATCATTTCCAAATATCGTAAGCATAGGTAACTCACCTATTGATACTTTAAGTATATATGGCATTAAATTGTTTGGAATGCCATTATCTTCTCCAATCAACCCAGACTCATGAGCACCAACTGGATTAAAATATCTAAGAATCATAATGTTCCATTCGTTATCACTCCTATATAGATCTTCCAAAATTTTTTCTATAATAGCCTTAGTCTCCCCATAGGGACTAGGAGTCTTTTTTCTTTCCATTGTTTCAACTAATTTATGTTCTTTTTGTTCACCATACACTGTCGCACTTGATGAAAAAACTATATTCTTACAATTAAATTCATTCATTACTTCCAATAATGACAATGTAGAATCAATATTGTTTCTATAATACTTTAGTGGAACTTTAACAGACTCGCCTACTGCCTTATATCCAGCAAAATGTATAACAGCGTCTATTTGGTTTTCGTTAAATATCTGCCTTAAAATGCTTCTATTACAAACATCACCTTCATAAAATTTTATTGGTTTATTTGTAATTTCTTTTAGCCTATCAAGTACAACTGGTTTGGAATTAGAAAAATTATCTATAATAACTACCTCATAACCATCTTCAATCAAATTAACTACCGTATGTGATCCTATGTATCCGGTACCACCCGTTACTAATATTCTCATATATCCCTCCTACTTATATTTTAATTATATCATAACAAATTCTTTTATACCACTTTATTTTTTATAAAAAATAAGTTATAATTATTATGGTGATAATATGAAAAAGAGTAGTATAGATTTAAGTGATATTAAAGAAGATGAATTGGGAAAAACATCGTCATTTACAGATTTAATGAACAAGCATCAAAGAAAAGAATACTTAAGAGAAAAAGAATTAGAAAAAAGAAAAGATATAGATGAAATATTAACTGAGAAAAAAAGTAAAGTTAAAAGTGAAGAGAAGAAAAAAGAAGAAAATTTAATAAAAACTCAAGCACTAGAATTAACCCGTTCTATGAAATTTAATTTTGATGAAGTAAAAAAGGAAAACAATGAAATAAAAAAGGATGGAAAGAAAAAGGTATCAAAATTAAATATTATTGGAGAAATAAACTTACTATGTATTGGATATTATATATACTTATTAGGATTCACAAATTTTCAAGATAACAAAGATAATTATATGTTAAATGGTGCAATTATTGTATTACTTGTATTATTCTTTGGTATGAGTGTTGTGACAAATAAAAAAATTAGAAAACTTTTTATGCTTATTAATGTCTTCACACTTATTACATTCATTTTATTTAATGTATATACAATTGTATATTAAAAAGAAGCTAAGCTTCTTTTTTGTTTATTTCAATAAGTAAAAATAGCATTGATAAGAAACATACGCAAGATAATACTAAAACTACACTAAAGTACTTATCTTTTTGTTGCATAACAGTATCAACCAAATCCGTATTATACCTTTGGACTGAGTTTTCTAATATATCATACAAATAATAACTCTCATTTCCAGTAATTGTATTAGTAGCATACAACAAATAATAATCCTTTAATCCATCTACCTTATAAGCAACTACCTCATCACCATTAATTTTAATTTTAATTTTCTTATAATTAGTATTTTTGTCTTCATGAATATATAAATTCATTTTATCAAATGAATACTCCTTATATTCTTTATAAGTTCCATTCTTTGTATCATAAGAGTATAACTTAATATCACCATTTGAATTTTTAAGACCAATTAAAGTTACCTTAGTAACATCATTATAAAACGCAGGAATTTCAAATCCGCTTATATTAACACTAGTTTCTTCATAGCCATCCGGTTTAGTTAACAATTCTTTCTTCTTTACAACAGTATAATCTGTATTATTAATACTTATTTTTATAGGATCCTTCTCCTCTACATTAGCAATTATTTTATATACTCTCTCATTTCCATTTTCTGCTGTAACAATAATACTTATTGTATTTACACCTTCATTAACATTTATTTCCCCTATACCTTTGACAGAAGCTTCTTTATCTTCTTTTTCAGCACTTATATTAATTTTTTCTGTACCAGGTGCTAACTCAACTTTATATTCCAAAGTATCCTTGTTAAAATCAGGCGTTAACTTATAGCCATCTATACTTAAATTTTTTAAATAATTATTTTTACTATATGTTTTATTTATATCTACTTGAGGAGTAGATTTTTTTACTACTTTTATAGTAATTGATCGACTACCAGTATAGGCATTACCATCTGTATCAGATACATCAACCGCTCTTACAGTTATTGTAGCAGTACCCTCTTTTTTAGCATCAAAAGTAAATACATTAGTAGTATTCTCTATCCATACCTCATCTCCACCAGATAAAACACTGGAATTAGAGGATGAAATAGTAAACTTACCTATTAATCCTCTAGCATCCACAGTCACACGAACTGTAGTATTAACTTGTACCGAAGAAGAAGCATTAATACTAAAGGCTTTTACTGCATTAATATTAATAAACAAGCACATTAGTAATATTAAATATCTAAACTTTTTCATAAATCCTCCTATTGAGTAATACTTCCTTTACCCATTATATAATTCTTAATCTTAACATAATCAGTTGCTTTAACTGTACCATTTCTATCAACATCTGCAGCTTCTTTATATGCACCAGATAAAGTTATTTTGCCCATAATATGATTCTTAATCTTAACATAATCAGTTGCAGCAATCTTTCCATCGCCATTAACATCGCCATACAATACTATACTATATGTTTTAGTCTCGTTTCCTACTTTAATAGTTACTTTATCACCAGTTACTATTGCACCACTATTTTTAGTTGTACCGTTATACGTAGTCAAACTAACTACTGCACTAGAATTTACATTATTTATTTTTTGCTTAATAACTGATATATCTGTATTTACATTAAATCCATATATATATGTACCATTTTTAATACCAGCACTATTAAGTGTTTCTACTACTGTTTTAGTAGAAGTATCAGTATTAGTAAGAATAATGTTAATCTTATAGGTTCTAACATCACCATTTTCTGCTTTTACAGTAATACTTTTAGTACAATTACTATTTATATTAAATGTACCTGTACCACTAATAGTTGCACGTGAATCTACTTTTACTGCCTCTAGTTTCAATGAATTACCATTTAAATAATAGTTATATGTAGTATTATCTCCATCAAATCCAGGTATAGTACTACCATTTATTTTAATAGAACTTAAATAATTATTAGGCCATCCACCTTTAGTTGGCAATGATGTTGAATTAGGCATATTACTATATACAGGTATATAGAAAGTAAGCTCTAAATCTAATAAATTATTATCAAAATAACTTTTATATTTAGTTCTAGCTTCAGATTGTGGCGCTAAAGTATTAGTTTGATACTGATGAGTATAATTAGAATGTGGCGTATAACTTACTTTATTATTCTTTAAGTACTTTTCAACTACATTAAACCTTTTAAAATAAGATGTATTTTGTCCTACCTTAATATACTTTACTCCCATCCAATTAGCTCCACCTACGATTGACTTGTTAGGTGTATTCCATGGTCTTAAGCTCTCTGCATCTGTATTAGCCGCAAATTCAAGTCCACGAATAGCCGGATCGGTTCCACCAGTCGCACCTATATTATAAAAATTATACATACCATTATACTTTCCATTAGTAGCAGTACTATAATTAGTTCCAACTTCTTGAATAGATAAAGCTGCTAAATAAATAGGGTCAACACTAGATTGCTTACCAGCAGCAATAAAATCATCAGCATAAATTGCCAGACTTCCAGAACCATAAGCTGATTTAATAACACTTCTTAAACTAGTATCACTAATTTTATTATCATATGCTAAATTTTGAAACTGAAACACATACATATCAATAAGAGAATTTCTAGGATCCATATAATATGCAATCGCATCATAGTTAGCTCTATACCATCTAGATGATTCAGAAGCATTAACATTATCATACGCAGCAAACTTATTATTTTTATAATCAAAAGAACCATATTCTAAACTCAGCAATGCATAATTCATAGATGAAGCTCCTTGAATTAAACTTCTATTTCCTGTGTTTTCTCCACTAACCGCTGCACTAAAATCTAATCCAGTATTAATTGCTTTAAAAGTCCATTTAGGATGAGCTTGTTTTAAAACTGCTAATTTACTCCAATAACTTTCAGGAAATCCTGCATTTTTAAATTCTTCTTTTAATTCATTACTAACTTCACCAGTCGTTAAATTAGCATGACAATAATATCCATTATGAGTTGATTTAGTTAAAGGTGAATAATAACTAGTATAAACATAATAATCACTACACCTACTTTTATTAGGACTATCTACTGTATCATAATTTGTTAAAACAGTTACCTCATCACCATTATCAAGCCATACAACCTTAGGAACAGTACTATTTAAATTTTTATTTGCATAATAACAATATCCAGTTGATTTTGAACTCAATTCACATTTAGCACCAGCTGGGTTAATCGCACTAGCTTTATAATCAGCACTTACATAATTAGTAAACAAAAAAAGTGATACGACGAAAACAAACAAACATGTTAAATTTCTTTTCATCATACCACCTACCCTAAATACCATTATATCAAATTTCGACAATTTTGTACATAGGGTTATTTTATTTTGTATATATTTTTACATTTTTACTACCATACCTTTTTTCTTTTATTATTCTGTATAAATTTGTATCTACAAATTCATTTTCATATTCACAAACTATTATTCCACCTTCTTTAAGTAAATCTTTTTCATGTATGATATTTATACATTTATTAATTAAATTCATTTTATATGGTGGATCTAAAAATATAATATCAAACTTTATATTATTAAAATTATTTAAAGCTGATAAAAAATCAGATTTAATAATATGAATATCTTCAGCCATATTATTGGTATTTTTCTTAATAATATCAATTAAAGCACTATTATTATCAACAAAATATACAGATTTACTTCCATTACTAAGTGCTTCTATGCCTAATGATCCCGATCCTGCAAACAGATCCAAGACAATACTATCATCTATATAATTTTGTATACTACCAAATATAGATTCCTTTACCCTATCCATAGTAGGTCTAGTTCCATTTTCATTAAATCCATCTAATTTTCTTCCTTTATATTTTCCACTAATTACTCTCATATTACTCCTTATTTTAACGTATTTAATACATTGCTTAACATATCCAAAGTGTTAATAGCATTTGTTATTTTATCAACAGGCCTCAATTTATAATTTACCTTTACTTCATTTATAAAATCATTAATTGAGCTTTCATCTCTATTTAAATATTTATACCAATATGAATTAGAATGAAGATACTCTAAATACATAGGATTACTCTTTAATTTAAACTGTACATCTAATTTCATTAATCCTCAAAATGCTTATATATTGGTCTAGGCTTATACGTTTCTGTCTTAGAAGTATTTCCTTTACCAAAATCTTGCACTACACCTATTACCCTCTGTACATTATTTATTCCTTCTTGCAAAGAATTTAAATCTACATTTTTAAACCAATTTACAACATCCGTAAATCCCGTCGCAGTTCCAGCAACTGCCACTGATTTTTCCACATTTAAATAATCCTGCCATGCATTTTTATCTTCACCATATAAATCATACATCTCATAAAAATCTTGCCATGTTTTTTCATTTCTTTTCACATAACTAATTAATTTAGGATTCTTTTTTACAAAGTTTTTAAACTCCTCTTTGCCCATACAATCACCCAATTAATTATATGCGTTTTATTACTCTGCAATACAATATGGATATTCAATTTTTTTAATAATGCACTTTTTTATTTCATTTAAATCAGATATATCGCCTTTACACTTTACTTGTAAATAATTACCTGTATGTCCTATTACACAACCATTTTTGTATACCTCAGGTATAAATTCTACCTCTTTATTTATAAATTTATTAAAATATTCAATTTCTAATTGTTTACTTAAATCTAAGACTTTTTTAACTCTTTGTTTTTTTACAACATCACTGATATGATTTGGTATATCTTCAGCAGCAGTACCTTTTCTAAGGGAAAAAGGAAATACATGTATCTTACTAAATTTAATAGTATTAATAGTATTAATAGTTTCTTCAAAATCAGCTTCCGTCTCATTAGGAAATCCAACTATTAAATCAGTAGTTATAGAAATATCCGGTCTAATTTGTCTTATCTTTGTTATTGTATTAATAAAATACTCCTTATCATATTTTCTGTTCATCAATTTTAAAATCTTATTACACCCTGATTGAAGTGGAATATGCATATGATCAACTAATACTTTGCTATCTTTAAGAGTTTTTAAAAACTCATCATCAAGCTCAGTTATTTCTATAGAAGAAATTCTAAGTCGTTTTAATCCTTCCACATTTTCTATTTCTTTAATTAAATCAGAGAAAGTATATCCATCTAAATCACTACCATAATGTCCTGTATGTATACCCGTTAAAACAATTTCTTTATGCCCATTTTTTATTATTGTTTTTATTTCTTCTAAAACAGTTTCCTTATTTTTACTTCTAACCGGTCCGCGAGCATATGGTATTATACAATAAGTACAGTAATTTTCACATCCATCTTCTATTTTTACAAAAGCACGAACTCTATTAAAATTATTAAGACACATATCCTCAAACTTTACATTTGTTATATCTTTTATATCAACTATTTTCTTTTTATCCCTCTTATACTGTTCAATATACTCTACAATCTTACTTTTACCACTATTTCCTAGTACAATAGACACATCTAAATCATTTAACAAATCACTGTTTACTTGCGACATACATCCCATTACAACTACTATTTTATCTTTATAATTATTTACTATATGTCTAACCGTTTTTAATGATTTATTATCAGAAGTATTAGTTACAGTACAAGTATTTACTATATATATATCACTATCCTCTTTACTGCCTTCTATATATCCATTATCTACCAATTTATTTTTAATAACACCTGATTCATAAGTATTTACCTTACATCCCAAGGTATAAATATAAAACTTCATAATATCACCTAAAATATTATATAATAAAAATAACCAAAAGTATAGATTAGATAATTTTTTGTTTTGTATCAATTTACTATATTATATTGTATATATTAATAGTGAAATTTTATTGATTGAAATAAGATTTAAGTAAAATAATAAAAATTATCTATTCTTTTATCTTAATATTTGAAATAAATATCATTTTGTGATATTGTATACAATATGCATATTTAAAATATACCTAATATATTTAGAAAGGGAGAAAAAATGAAAGATTTATTATTTACTGAATTAATATTAAAAGGAACTAACGAATCATATAAAGAAGCATACGATAGATTAAAATTTTGCAATTTTGATGATAAAACAATTGAATATATAATTTTATCTGAGAAGAGTATTATAAAAAAAAGAAATCTTAGATTTAACAAAAAATTGTGCGATACATTTTGGTGGTTAAATAATTTTGACAAATACAAAAATAAAGCCTTATTTGAAGAACCACATAATAAATATTATTTTATAGATTTTAATAAAATAAACGACTGTACATTAACATTAAGTGAAATTGTAGCTATATATGATGAGGCCTACTATATTGCCCATCTTGAAAAAAATGTACCAAATACCATATTAAAGGAAACAACTAATATATCTGAATATGAGGATTATAGATCATGGTTAATTGAGGAATTTTATAACAGAATTGAGATACTATACAGATTAGCGAATAACATTGATAATACTAATAAAGCAATAACAGATATATATAAAATTCACACATTTTATGATAATGAAATGCATATCATTATGTCATATAAATGGAGAAAAATATTAAATGTCCCAGAAAAATGGACTGCATACACAAATGAGTACTATCAATCATAAAAAGAATCACTTGAATTCAAGTGATTCTTTTTGATACAATAAAAATCATTTAGTCTTTTTGGACATAAATATTGCATCTGTATTGGTACGTACAAATCTTTCTTCTATATATTTAATATTTAAAGTAGCGCATTCTTCTCGCTTAACAAGCCTATTTTTGGGCATAATAATTGAAACTGTAATAAAAGTAAAAGCAATAGATAAAAGTAATGCGAGTAAAATATCTTTAAATGTTAACATACTATAATTTTTATTATTCTTTAAAAATTTATTAAAAACTAAATAATAATTTGTGTTGCCACTAACTTCTTTAATA
Source organism: uncultured Bacilli bacterium (assembly GCA_934130235.1). Classification (GTDB taxonomy): domain Bacteria; phylum Bacillota_I; class Bacilli_A; order RF39; family UBA660; genus UMGS1613. The sequence goes on along the minus strand of CAKOXU010000006.1, from coordinate 23,581 downwards.
AATCCATTAATACTTTTTTTATTATAGTACTTATCCTTATTACCAAATGTATGTATATTATAATTATTATTCTCCACATTATAAATCATAAAGACAGCATCATTACTTACACCATATTTACTTATAAATTTATCTACATATGTTTGTGTATCATAATTTGTATGTTTAAGAGTAATAATAGCTACCGAAACATCATTTTTCTCTACATATTTATTTATACTTTCATTTAACTTTTTTTCTTCATTATTGGTTAATATAGCCCCAAAATCATATACTTTAGATTCAAAAGCATATACATTAGTTATACATAATATAATTAACAAAACTAAAAAAGCACACTTTTTCATTTTATCACCCTTATTATAAATAAAATTAAAATAAAATATATAATAAAAATTAATATAGAAAATATTACAATTTTGAACTTACTAACAGACAAATTATTAGATACTTTACCAGTTTGACCATTGACAAGAACAATATTGTTATTTATATTTAACAAATATACAGGTAATAAATAGTAATCAAATGTACCAATTCTTCTATTAATCTTTAATTTTTTTACAGATAGTTCTTTATAATTGTGCAACCTATTCATTATTGTATTTACAAATTCATCATTAGCTTTATTAATAACATCATTTATATCTTTTTTATAATAAATTACAAGTTCATTACTCAAATCTTTTTCTTTTATATCATCATAATCAAATGGTTCAATCTTTTCTAATAATTTATTATCTATATTATTAGAGCAATTTATAAGCAATTTATCAAATCTTGAATTACATGATGATGTAATTTTGTACTCATCATTTTTTATATATTTATAATTATCGCTTTTCCATGTTGATTCTACTTTACCGTCTAACACGATATCACCAGACATCTCAAAATCAAAAAGTAGCGCAGGTAAGTATAGTTTATACATACTTTTTTCTAATTTTGATACAGAGTATTTAGAAACAAATGGTAACAAACTCTTTTTTAATATACTTATACATTCAGATTTATTAATTTTAAACGGAATAATTTTTTCTTGTGATTCAACCGAATTAATTTGTTTAGTAGACAGTTCACCTTTACATAGCATGCACTTATCTATTTTTTTGTTACTAATAATACTAAAACCACATTTAGTACAAGTATAAACATTTGATTTTAAATCCGTATTGCCCATATTCTCACCTTAATAGAATTATATCATAAAAAAAGATAAAATAATATTACTTTATCTTTTTTAATACAAAGTATTTACACTCATAACTACACAAGTCTTTTATATACTCATCTTTATATTTAATATCATTAGACTTATTACAGATTTTGTTTATTTTATTGCAAAAGCCTTTTAATCTTATCTTCCCATATGACCAATCACCGATTATATAATCATACGGTTCAAAATAATCAGTATATATTTCTTTAACTAATTCGTAATCAAAGCCATCCTTATAATTCTCAATTAGTTCATATTTATTATTATCTAACTCAAACATTAATACTCTCCTTTAAATGCATCTTTTACAGATTTATATTTAGATATGCTAGAGGAACCACTCCATGTCATAAAGCCATCATTTAATTTGTTATCATATAAAGCTTTAATTTCATCTTTCACTTTAGAAGTATCATAAACAACACTAGGATTTTTATGAGTATCATATACTTGTATCCAAGTTCTAACTTTAGCTGGCGTTGGAATAACACTTTGTTTTTTTACAACATACTTACTCCATTCATTCAACAGTTTATATGGAACAGTCCATACGACTTTATCTATTCCGTATTCATGTGCATTAAAATGATCTGGATATGGCATGCCACTTATTACATCAGCTACATTAGATATAGCTGGCCAAAACTGACCGTATGCCGTGACATAATTACTTGCTGATTCACCAAACACATCAATAGAACAGTAAGCACCTACAGCGTGCAACTCATCACATGCATACATAACAAATGCTTGTAAAGCTTGTGATTTAGTCTCATTATATGTATTAGATAAATTGATAACTCCTTCACGTTCTAATTTAGTTGTCCTATCAGGAAATCTAACATAATCAAATTGAATTTCATTAAAGCCCAATTCTTTTACTGATTCTATTGCAAGAGCTACATTAAACTCCCATACTCCCCTATTATACGCACTAGGCCAGTATGAACCATTATGATTAAAAGCATCACCATTACTATTTTTAATAGCCGCATCCTTGTGATCGTCTATATAATAAGAATCTTTAAAAGTAGTAATTCTTCCTATTAAATAAAACCCTGCATCATGTGCTTTTTTAATACTCTCTTTATATTTATCATAAGAATTAATCGCATGATCATAGTTCGTCTTAGAATATTTCTGCATTGATAAAGCTGGATATGCAGGTGCAGTATTATCCTTTATATCAATTACAAAAGCATTAATACCAGAATCCTTAGCCAATTCAATATATGAATCAATATCGCCAACAGATGAAGCATTAATATAAAATGCCCTTACATCTTTAGGCATAACATTATCTTTAAAGTCAGCCTTTTCATAGGGATAATAATCTAACTCAGTAGCGTTTCCCGCACCCAATGAATCACCCATTTTTTTCATATAATCTTGTATACCATTCTCACTATATAAACTGTCAGCTTCCTCTTTTGTTAAAACAGTATATTTAGAATATACATAGCCTTTAATATCATTATATTTAATTTTATATTTATTAACAGAACCATCACTTAATATTTTGTCAAATCCTAATATTTCAAGCTTTTCACTTTTTTTAACATAAGACAAAATTTCTATACCACTATTATTTTTATATATAGTAGAGTTTGTTCTTACATAAACCTCACGTTCAAAAAGAATGTCCCTTTTTCTTTCTACAAGGTTTTGTTCTTTAACATAATAATTCTTTTTATTATATACAATTTTAAAATACTTATTATCTTTGTTCTTAACAACTAGTTTATTAGTTTTAACTTTAGTACCTCTAATAATACTTTTTGCTTCTTTAAAATCTTTGTCATACAAAGTAATAGTACCACTATTTCCGGCAATATACATACTATACACTCTAGTATTAGACTCATTCTTTATTACTAAAGCAAATAAAATAAAAATAAAGATTATTAATATAATAGGTATCACCTTGATGTTTTTAAACATATTCCTCACCAATTATAGTATAACACACAATTTGCATTTTTAGTATATTAATTAACCAAATTTTTATCTAAATACAAACTAGGAACCTTTCCTTCTATAATTTTAATAACAATAGGTATTTTGGTATCTATCTTAGTATCTTTAGAAGTAAATGGTAAAAGTATCTTAACAGTCATATGTATATTCAAATCAACCTTAAAAAGTGCGGAATTAATACCATATTCTTCAATACTAGTATCTATATCAGCAGCCAACGATCCAATAATATTTAACTTAACCGGTATTTTAGGTAATACATTCATAGTAATAGGATTATTAAAAATAACCCCACTGGGCAATTCATATACAATTCCTTTTTTTAATTTTTTAATATTATAATCATCAAAAATATTCTTATTAATAGTAAGCTTATCTATCTTACCTTCTTCTAAATATTTTAAATTTAACTTTACATACTTAAGTGAATTGTATGTAATAGAATTAAGAGCTTTGTTATTTATGTTATTCTCACTTGTAAATATATTATCCATATTTTTATCTTTACTAATAATATCATTAACAGTTGAATTTACTACTAAAGTTACTAGTTTTTCCACTTCTACAGTTGAATATTCCATAAATAATGGTTTAGCTCTCTCATTAAATATTTTGAAAACATAAATAATTGATACAACCAATAATACTAATATTATTAATAATTTATCTTTAAGTTTAATATTCAATCTATATTTTTTTCTAATTCTTTTCATACTAAATATTATGTATAATAAAGCCTTTTTAGAAAATAATATTATTGGTGATAAAATGATTATAAAAGATATTATGAGTAAAAATATAATATGTGCGGACGCATTTGACAACGTTGTTGATGTAACAAAACTAATGAAAAAATATAATATAGGTTTTATTCCTATAAAAGATGAAGAAATAATTGGCGTTGTAACTGATAGAGACATCGCGCTTAATTTAGAAAATATTGATACAAATACTAATATTTGTAACATAATGAGTAATGAAATTATAAGTATTAATGAAAATGAAAGTATTGATAAAGCACTTGATATAATGAGTAAATACAAAATAAAAAGAATACTAGTAAAAGAAAAAAATGATTATACTGGTATTTTATCCCTATCCGATATAATAAAATATAGAGATATTACAGATACTATAAAAATTATTTTCTATGTAAAAGATAATAGTAATTTAAATGATTCAGAAATAGATGATTTTTACCTATAATCATCTATTTTTTGATATATTTAATACTATTCCCATACTTATCATACTTATAAGCAAACTAGATCCACCATAACTCAAAAAAGGAAGTGTAACACCCGTTACCGGAATTAATCCAACTACCACACTTAAATTAAGTAGTGTTTGAAAAATTAATCCAAAAGTAATACCAAAAGCTAAATACTTACCAAATAAATTATTACATTTAATACTTATATTCAGTGAATTAATAAATATAAATATAAATAAAAGCGCTATTATTATTATTCCAACAAAACCAAACTCTTCTGATATTATAGAGAATATAAAGTCTGTTTGTGGTTCTGGTAAATAAAAATGTTTCTGAATCGAATTACCAAATCCTAAACCAAAAAGTCCACCTGGTCCTATACTATATAAACTCTGAATAATTTGAAATCCACTTCCTAATGGATCACTCCATGGATTTAAAAATGATAATATACGTTTTAATCTATATGGTGCGATTAAAACTAATATAGCTACACCAATTAAACCAACTATACCAAACTTAATAAATATTTTAATATTTAAACCAGCAACAAAAAGTATACCTATAATACTCATAACAATAATAGTACCTGTTCCAAAATCAGGTTGCAAAAGAATTATACCAAAAATCAAAATAGTAATAATAAATATAGGTAAAACTCCTTTTCTAAAATCATTCATACTATTAGGGTTGTTGACTAAATACTTTGAAGTAAAAATAATAAGGCCTAATTTAGCAGCTTCACTAGGTTGTATTCCAAATGAACCTATACCAAACCAACTACGTGATCCGTTTCTTACACTACCTATACCTGGTATTAAAACCAATATTAATAAAATAACACACACTAATAATATTTTATTAGAATACTTGTAATACAATTTGTAATCAATTTTAGAAAAGGTATACATCAAAAAAACACCTATAAAAAAGAATAAACTTTGATACTTTAAATATCTAAATGGATCATTGTACTTATATTCAGCCCATATATATGATGATGAATAAATCATAATAATCCCAAAAACACTGAGTACAATAACACTTATAAATAATGATAATTCAAATTTCTTGTTCATAGTCCACCTATATAATTTTATTATTTAATAATAAAAAAAGTACTCATATGAGCACTAATTATTTTTATCATTATCTGTTGATACACCAAATATATTTTCTATTGCATCATCAGTAGTAGAAGATGTATTTTGGTTCGTATCACTTACATTTTCAGTATTATTGGCATCAGCTAACAAACTAGGATCAATGAACGTAGCTTCTAAACTGTGTGGTTTAACAGAATCTTCACTAATAGGAACAACTATATCAGCTTCACTAGATTTACTATGTTTAAATAAAAATCCTTTGTTCTTTCTATTATTTATAATGTTAATAATAACACATAATATAAAAGCACTTAATAAAATTCCCAAACCTATAAAAATATATTTGACAATACTATTTTTTAATTCAAATTCAAATTGAATTGATTGCTCACCATTAGATATTAAATTCCATGTAAGAGTTTTACCATCATTTGAAACATCAGTAGCATTATTACTAATAGCTGAATATGGTAAATTAACAATAAATTTCAAATCCATATTAGCATTAATATTAGAAAAATCCATATTACTATCATCAAATTCTATATTACCATCGTCATTATCAACGTCATTTTCATTATTTTCATCAGTTGATAAATCACTATCACTACTATCAAACTTAAAATTTGCTTTATATTTATTTTTAAAAACACCTTTTTTTACATAAAAAATAGCTGAATCATTATTGTCGTCGTCTAAAAGTCCTGATATATCATATAAAACTTCACCTGTAGAACTAACTTTATCTATATTCTTAAAAGATTTACTAATAGTATATCCTTTCATATTTCCACTACTATAATCTTCTATTTTATATCCTTTTTTTATCAACTCATTCTTATCTTCGTCAGTCATAATACTTTGATTACCAAATATTGTTGTATCAAGCGCGTATATAACACTATATTTCATTGATTTATCTTTATTAATACTCATATTAGCATTAAATTTAACACATCCAGTTAAACTAAAAAGTATTAAAAATATTGATACTAGTTTTATTACTCTTTTCATTTATAATCTCCCTACTTTCTATTACATATTAATTATAAAATAAAAAATAAAAATTTGCAACAAAAAAGTACTCATACGAGTACTTTAATTAGCAATTACTTTTAAGTTTTTTACTAGCAGCTATAATTCCAGCTAAACTTATAAAAGCAATACTTAAAATCATCATAATATTATCACCAGTATTTGGATTCTTAACTGATGTAGAAACTTTTTTGAATGTTACAACAAACTCAATATCTTCATCAATCATTTCAAATTCAGTACCAGTTATTTCTTTTTGATCTTGTAAACCTTTAACTATTATTTTATCTAACTCATATCCTTTATCTGGAGTAATAGTAAGTTTTATTATCTCACCTTTAACAGCCTTAGATTTATCTACAGTTACCTTACCATTCTTAGTATCAGCAACTTTAATGTTTCTCTCTTCACCAATAACATAATTTCCATTTGGTAATTGTTTAGTAACCTTATTTTGAACTATTAATTCTTCTTTTGGATCCTCACTATATTCTCCACCTGCTATAAATCCCTCTAATTTGTCTGATGTAGAAGTAACTCTAACAGTAGCTTTTCCTTCAGCTGATATAAATTTACCGTCTGAAATCTTGATTTCATCTACTACAGTACTATTTGAATTAGTTTGTCCTTCATAGATTGCATTTCCATTCTTACTAGTAAATTCTCCACCGCTAATATTCATTTTAACATGTCCAGGATAACCATTGTTTGCTGTAATACTAATAACAGCTCCTGTTGGTTCATTTCCATTTGGTTTAGAAACTGGATTTTCTATATATTCACCTGTTGCACTAAACTTACCACCAGTTATTGTATATTCACCTGACTTAATAGATAAAGCTTCTTCACCTTCTATAGTACCACCATTAATATTCCAAAAACCATATCCTGCACCATAAATTGCTGCTGAACCAGTTGACCTTAAAGATGCAGTATCATAGATATTAACTACTGGAGCTTTACTACTAACAGCCTTTTGATCACCATGAATAGTAATTGCAAAAGATCCTGATATAATCTCGCCTTTAACATCTAAAGTTGTATTGTAAACTGATAAATCAGTTCCATTAGGTATAATAGCTATAGCAGTTTCATCTGCACTTATAGTTAAATTTTTCCCCATTAATAAATGTGTCTTTTCAGATGATTCATCTGGAAATCCCAATAAATATAAAGAACCTTCATTTTCCATTACTATAGTACCATTATCGAAAGTAACATCTACACCTCTCATAGCTAACACAGTGTCCTCTAATACTAAAGTATTTCCTCCTAAATCAAAATTAATACTTGATTTAATTAATGAAGCACTTGTTGATATCTTCATATTCTCAGTCATTTTAACAGTCTTACCATTTAAGTCTGTTCTGTCTATTACTGATGCTATACTATCATATGTACATCCTGATGAACATACAGTAATTTCTTCTGCGTTAACTCCAATTATGCCTATAAACATTAACGCGATTGATAAAATAAATAATTTTGCTTTTTTCATTTCAAACATACCCTCCTATTTATATATTTATTATAATATACTAAAAAAAATAAATCAACACTTTTTGTCGATTTATTTCCTACTTTACATAAGTATACCAAATAATATTGAAATCATACTCGCTAGTAAACCTATAAAACAAAACATTTTGACTATTTCTCTTTCACTATAACCTTTTTTCTCAAAGCTATGATGAATTGGTGTCATCAAAAATATTCTTTTATGGGTAAATTTATAATAAACTCTCTGTATAATGCAAGTCAACGTTTCTATTACAAATACTACACCTATTAAAATTAATAAAATCTCATGCCTAGTTAATATAGCTATACAGCCCATGGTAGCTCCGAGCGCTAAAGAACCTGTATCACCCATAAATATAGAGGCAGGATTTAAATTATACATTAAAAATCCTATTAATGAGCCACTAAGTGCAAAACAAAATAATGAAATTTCCTCATATCCTTCTAGCCATCCCGTATTTAAACTAATAATTCCGAAAGTTATAAAACATATTAACGATAAACTTCCGGCAAGGCCATCTAATCCATCTGTAATATTTACTGCATTTGAACTAGAAACAAGTATTAATAATATAAAAACCCCATATAGAAAACCTATATCCTTTTTTATACCCAATGTATGTATCCATAATAACGGTTCATTACCACTTTTAATAAATATATAAAAAAATATAATAGCTACTACAAGCTGCATCATAAACTTAGCCCAAGGTGTTAAACCACAATTATCGTTTCTCTTAATAATCAAATAATCATCTATAAAACCTATTATCGAATAAGAAACAAATGTAATTATAACAATCATTAAAGAACTACTATAATTTATTTTATCAAAAATAAATAAAAGTAAAATAACAACTAATGTAGGAATAATAAATATTAGTCCTCCCATTGTTGGAGTATTTTTTTTAGACTCATGCCTTTCTTCAAGATATATACTTAATCTTTGATTAAAATTCTTCTTTTTTAAAATATTTATTAATACATAACCAAAACATACTGATATAATTAAACTTATCATCATTACAAACACTGCTTTAGTAAATAATATCATAATATCCCTCTATTAATTTTATTCGTATTGTACAAGTTTATTCTTTAAGCATAAGTCTTATAGTTTCACCTTCATATACTTTCTTATGTGCCTGTGGAGATTGATATGCTACTGTAGTACCTTTACCAGTATATTCAACTTTAAAATCTTTTAACTCCTTAATTGCATCTTTTACATCATATCCTACTACAGAAGGGACCTCCTTATACTGCTTATCTAAATACATGTATTCTCTTTCAATTTCATTTTTAGATGGTTCTATACCCATTATATCTATAGCACTCTCCATAAATGATTTAGCTATAGGAGCAGCTACTGTTCCACCGTATTGTGTAACACCTTTAGCATTATCAACAGCAATATATACAATTATTTTAGGATCATTTGCAGGTAAAAATCCAATAAAACTTGTTATATAATTACCTGTTAAATATGATCCATTAACAGCTTTTTGTGCAGTACCTGTTTTACCACCTACACTATAGCCTGCTATATATGCATTATGTCCTGTACCACGAGCAACAACACTTTCCAATGCATATCTAACCTTCTTACTAGTTGATTCACTTATTACTTTTCTAACAACCTTAGAATCATTTTTTAATATTACAGTATTAGTTTCAGGTTCATTTAAACTTTTAACTATATAAGGCTCATATAAGATACCTCCATTAATAGCCGCACTAACAGCTGTTATTTGTTGTATAGGAGTTACAGATACACCTTGACCAAACGCAGTAGTAGCAAGTTCCAAATCGCCTATTTTTGATTTATCAAATAATATTCCAGAACTCTCACCATTTAAATCGATATTTGTCTTTTTTCCAAAACCAAATAAATCAATATAATTAAATAACTTTTCTTTACCTAATTTTAATCCTAAATTAACAAATCCTGGATTACATGAGTTTTCAACCACCTCTAAATAAGTCTCACTTCCATGACCACCAGCCTTCCAACAGTGTAAATGAGCTCCACCTACTGTAATACTACCACTATCAGTAAAAGTATCCTTTTCTAAATCTACAATTTTTTCTTCTAAAGAAGATGCTAAAGTAATTATTTTAAATGTACTACCGGGTTCATAAGTCATCCATATAGGCAAATTACGATTTATTTCCTCTGTTGTATAATCTTTATATTTACTAGGCGAAAAATTAGGACGCGATGAGATTGCTAATATCTCACCAGTATTTGGATCCATAGCAATACCAAGTGCTTGATCAGGAGAATATTTAGATACTGCATTATCTAATTCTCTTTCTAAAGCTGATTGTAATTTATAGTCAATAGTTAAAGTGATATTTACCCCGCTTTGTGGTTGTTCATATATTTTTGACATGGCTAAATTATTTCCTTTAGCATCAGAAAAATATTTAATCGCACCATCACTACCAGTTAAATATGAATCATAAGTGAGTTCTAATCCACTTAATCCTTGATTATCAATACCCACAAATCCTAATGTATGTGAAAGTAATTTATCATAAGGATAATATCTTTTTGCTTCTTTAACCAAATAGACTCCATCCAATTTAAGAGAATTAATTTTATCAGCAACATCATAACTCAAATTTCTACCTTCAGGATGTACCCTTTCTATAGACGTTTTTTTTGATACATGTCTATACATTTCTTTATATTCAACACCGAGAATCTCACTTAATTTAAGCGCAGTATCTTTTTTATTCTTTATTTGATTGGGTATTAAGACAAGAGATGTAGTTGTAATATTAGTAGCAAGTTCAACCTTATTTCTATCATAAATGATACCTCTATTGGCTTTTATAGGTAAATTTCTACTCCATAAACTAGTCGCATACTTATTTAATTTTTTATAATCAATTACTTGAATATAAAATACCTTTCCCATAATTACTACAAATATTAATATAGTTACTACAATAATTAATTTTATTCTAACATGTATACTTTTAAAAAACATTTTATCACCAATTAATTATATGAAAAAAAGAGATTTTTATCTCTTTAAGCCTAAAAGTTTAACTTTATCTATTTGTTCTTCTGTTATCGTATCCAAATATTCATATGGATTTTTATTGTGTTTAGGTAAAATTATATTCTCAAAAATACTAAGTAATTCTTTATCAAATCCCAAAGTATCTAAATGATTTAATAATATGTAAAAATTATCTATATTATATTGATTAACACTTTTACCCAGTAAATACTCAATTATAGTCATTATATAACAATAAATATCTGTATTTTCATCAGGAATTATATATCCAAATTTTGTATCGTTTGATATTTTATATTTTTTTGATACTCTACATAAACTACCTGGAGTTAAATACTTAGATATAAAAGGCTTATTACCCATTATTCTACAGCTATCTAAATCTATAACCTTTAAATCTTTTGTTTCTTCTTCAATTATAAAATTAGCAGCATGTAAATCATTTAAATAAAAATCATTAAGACTACTATATTTTCTAATATTTTTCATATCTTCTAGAATAACACCTATTTGCTTTAAATACTTCAATTGATCTTTACAATCATTACTTCTTTTATCTAAATATATTTTTAAATTTTCCCCTTCTATCATTGGAACAGTAAATCCTACAATGTTTTTATCGACCGTAACTAAATAATCTGGTATTACAAAACTATTAGTTAAACATTCCTTATATGTATTTAACATCTCTAAAGTATATAACTTATTCGCAAACATAGGTCCTTCATCATGATATAATCTTTTAAAAACCTTTGCTTTATTTTTATACTTTAACACATACATATCAGCTTCCGTATTCCAAATATCTAGTTCAAGATTTTCAAAAGTATTAGCCTTTTTTTTACTATAATTAATAACATCCATATAAATCCCTCAATTGGTGCTTATTATATCAATATTTTTTATATTTGTAAAATTATCCTCCGGCTCCAGCTGGCCCTGTTGGTCCCGTTGGTCCTGTTGGACCTGTTGGCCCAGTCGCTCCTGTTTCACCTTGAATTCCTTGTTCTCCTTGTGGTCCGGTTGCTCCAGTTGCCCCTGTCTCACCTTGAACTCCTTGTTCTCCTTGTGGTCCGGTTGCTCCTTGAGGTATAGTTAAATTTAAAACAAAATTAGGTGATGTTCCTGTTATAGTAGCTGTAGCCTCTGTTCCAGGGTCCCCTGTTGTTACTGTTCCTATTGTTAATACAGGTGCTGCTCCGGTTGGCCCGGTTGCTCCTGTTGCTCCTGTTGCTCCGGTTGGCCCGGTTGCTCCAGTTGGTCCTGTTGGTCCCGTTGCTCCAGTCGCTCCTGTTGGCCCTGTTGCTCCTGTTGCTCCGGTTGGCCCTGTTGGTCCTGTTGCTCCTCCGCCTGGTCCGGTTGGCCCTGTTGGTCCAGTCGCACCTATATATGTCATACAAGTAGGTTTGTATCTTTCATCAGCTCTAATCTTTTCTAAAGCTTTTTTTATTAAATTATTATTCATATTACTCCTTTCTATTATAGTTTATTCACAAAAGAAAAAGGGTAAACTAATTTTTACCTATTTCATTTAGAATTATTTTCTTATTATTTAAAATTCTTTCATTATTTGGATTAATTTCTATCGCCTTTTCAATATACTTTAGCGCTTCTTCTTTCTTATCTGTATTATATAAGCTTATACTTAGTAAATCATATACAGTTTCATTATAGCTAAAAGGCTCATTTATATATACTTTATCATGATTTTTAATTTTTAAAGCTTCTTCTATATAATATATAACATTGTTATAGTCTTTTAATGTATAATATAAAAAAGCTAACTCTACATATGGATCTCTTAGATGTGGTGCTTCCTTTATTGCTTCTTTAAACCACATCTCTGCTTCTTTATATCTTTTTAACTGCATATAACATCTACCAATAAATCTCATAGATGCACATCTTTCATCCTTCCATGTTCCTATCTGTAAATGCTTAATTAAAGTATCAATACTTTTATCATAATATCCATAATACATATATTCTCTCCCTAAATAATGAAGAGTTCTGTCATTATTTGGATTTTCTTTATATGAAAGTTCTAATAATGGAAGATAAGAACTTCGTGATTTAGTATTATCTGGATAATGATCTAATACTATCGAATCTATTGTAATTACTTTTTCTTCTTTATTACATTCTAATACCTCATGAACAGGATAAATCCATTTAAAATTATCCCTAGTATGAATTTTTTCTCTATAAAATGTTATATTAGGCTTTCCATTTTCATCATGAGACCAATTATAGATGTAATTAGCACGTGTAGTATCTTTTTCCCAGTATTTTTCTAACTCTTCTCTCCAACCTTTTTTAAAAATTTCATCAAGATCAGTACATACACATATATCTGCATCTGAGTCTACCATATCTAAAGAAAGATTTCGGGCAACATCAAACCTCCATGGATCAATTATTTTTTCCTCTACTATAACACCTCTATTTTTCAATAACTCAACCGTGTTATCAGTAGAACCAGTATCTAGTACAAAAATTTTATCAGCTTCACTCATACTATCAACCCATTTATTTACAAATTTAGATTCATTTTTGCTTATAGCATACACACAAACTTTATATTTCATATTCACCTCTATAATAGAGTATGAAAAAAAGAACAGTATGTGTTCTTTATTTTTTTGGATCAATTAATATTTTAATAGCATCATCTGTTCCACTAGTAAGTCTTTCAAATGAAGCCTGTACTTTTTCAAGAGGTACTATATCATCTATAAATCTTCTAACATCTAATTGTTTGCTTGCTATTGCATCTATTACTGTTTTAAACTCTTCTTTTGTATATGCGATAGCACCCAGGATTTTCAATTCATGCATAACCGCTATTACAGTTGGAATTTCTATTGGAGTCATAGAAACACCTACAAGTACAACAGTACCACCTGTTTTACATGTCATTAATGCACTTGTAACTGCTTTCGAATTACCACTACAGTCTATCACTATATCAAAGCCTTCACCTGTTAACTTTCTTGTATTTGCAATAAATTCCGGATCTTTAGCATCCAACCATTCATCAGCAACACCAAGCTTTACTGCTTTTTTACCACGGGCCTCATTAGTTTCAGACACTACAACTAAAGATGCTCCCTCAGTATTAGCTATCATTGCTGAAACCAGTCCTATTATGCCACCACCTATAACTAATACCTTATCTCCTAATTTAATATCAGCTAAATGAATTGCATGTAATCCTACTGCTACAGGTTCTACCATAGCACCCTCTTCATCGCTCATTTTCTTAGGTAATTTATATACCATATCAGGTCTAACCTTTGTTTTTAATGTATATGCTCCGGGATTAGTTAAAGAAAGTCCAACCGCACTATTCCATGTCTCTTCACAATATTGTGGATTGCCTTTTAAACATGCATGACATTTTCCACAAGGACTTATTGGTAAAGCAGTCACTCTATCTCCTACTTTTAAATCTTTTCTACTTCCTGGATCTATTACACTTCCACTAAACTCATGTCCCATTACAAGACCTTTAGGATTACCACTATCCCAATAGTGTATATCCGAACCACATATACCAGCTTTATTTATTTCTATTACAACATTAGTTTTATCTATAATAGGTTCATCTATATCCTTTATTTCAAACTCTTTTACATCTTTTATTGCTACACTTTTCATATCATCATCTCCATTATTAGTATACTAAAATATATTTTTTTATTCAACATTAAATATATTTTACTGTGTAAAGAAGCGTAAAGAAAAAGATAAGTTAATACTTATCTTATTCAATAATTTCTGAAATATTTCCTGAACCAACTGTTCTACCACCCTCACGAATTGAGAATTTAGTTCCATTTTCAATTGCGATTGGAGCGATTAATTCAACAGTCATTTCAACATTATCTCCAGGCATTACCATTTCAACACCTTCAGGTAACTCAATAACACCAGTTACGTCTGTAGTTCTGAAATAGAATTGTGGACGATAATTTGAGAAGAATGGAGTATGACGTCCTCCCTCATCTTTAGTTAAAACATAAACTTGTGCTTTAAATTTAGTATGAGGTGTAACACTACCTGGTTTAGCAAGTACTTGACCACGTTCTACTTCTTCACGAGAAATACCACGTAAAAGTACTCCAGCGTTATCTCCACATTCAGCATAATCTAATGATTTTCTGAACATTTCAATACCTGTTACAACAGTCTTCTTTGTAGGTTTTAATCCAACTATTTCAACTTCATCATTTAATTTTAATTGTCCACGTTCAACACGTCCTGTAACAACAGTTCCACGTCCTGTGATTGTGAAAACGTCTTCAATTGGCATTAAGAATGGTTTATCAGTATCTCTTGTTGGAGTTTCAATCCATTCATCAACTGCATCCATTAATTCAATAATTTTTTCTTCATATGCAGGATCACCTTCAAGAGCCTTTAATGCAGAACCACGAATTATTGGAGTATTATCTCCATCGTATCCATACTCACTTAGTAATTCACGAACTTCCATTTCTACTAAATCTAATAACTCTTCATCGTTAACCATATCGCATTTATTTAAGAATACAACCATACGAGGTACTCCAACTTGACGTGATAATAAAATGTGTTCACGAGTTTGAGCCATAGGTCCATCAGTTGCAGCTATAACTAAGATAGCTCCATCCATTTGAGCAGCACCAGTAATCATGTTTTTTACATAATCAGCATGTCCTGGGCAGTCAACGTGAGCATAATGACGTTTATCTGTTTCATACTCAACGTGTGCAGTATTAATAGTAATACCACGTTCTCTTTCTTCTGGGGCCTTATCGATATCAGCATATCCTTCGAATTTAGCTAACCCTTTTTTTGCTAGAACACTAGTAATAGCAGCTGTTAAAGTTGTTTTACCGTGATCTACGTGTCCAATTGTACCAATATTAACATGTGGTTTTGAACGATCATATTTTGCTTTTGCCATAATTTTTTCCTCCTTATTTATTAATTACAATAATATTTTATATCAATTAGCAAAAAATATCAATACTTTTTAATTAATTTCCATTTTTCTTTATTATTTCTTCAGCTATGTTCTTTGGAACCTCTTCGTAATGATCAAATTCCATTACAAAGTTTCCTCTTCCCTGAGTATTACTACGAAGTGATGTAGCATATCCAAACATTTCTGAAAGTGGTACCATAGCATCAATAGCTAAAGCATTTCCACGTGATTCTTGACCCATAGGACGTCCACGACGAGATGTAATATCTCCCATAACATTTCCTAAATATTCATCCGGTACTACAACTTGTACCTTCATAATTGGTTCAAGTAATACAGGTTTACATTTATTCTTAGCATCCTTTAAGGCTAAAGAAGCTGCAACCTTAAATGCCATTTCTGATGAGTCTACTTCATGGTATGATCCATCATATAAAGTAGCCTTTATATCAACCATTGGATATCCAGCAAGTATACCTGTTTTCATAGCATCTTGTAATCCTTTGTCAGTAACAGGAATATATTCTCTTGGAACAACTCCACCTACTACTGCATCAACAAATTCATATCCCTTATCTGGATTTGGTTCAAATTTGATTCTAACATGTCCATATTGTCCACGTCCACCAGATTGTTTAATATACTTACCTTCACATTCACCAGCTTGTGTTAATGTTTCACGATAAGATACTTGAGGTTGACCAATATTAGCCTCTACATTAAATTCTCTTTTCATACGATCAACAATTATATCTAAGTGTAACTCACCCATACCAGCTATAATTGTTTGACCAGTTTCATGATTAGTTGAAGCTCTAAAAGTTGGATCCTCTTCTGATAATTTTTGTAAAGCTAAAGCCATCTTATCTTGATCTGCTTTAGATTTTGGTTCTACAGCTAATTCAATAACTGGTTCTGGGAACTCCATAGATTCAAGAATACAAGGTTTCTTTTCATCACACAAAGTATCACCAGTAGTAGTATTTTTTAATCCTACTGCAGCAGCTATATCACCTGTCCATACTTCATTGATTTCAGTACGGTTATTAGCGTGCATTAATAATATACGTCCAATTCTTTCTTTAGTGTTTTTTGTTGCATTTAACACATATGAACCACTTGATAAATGTCCTGAATAAACACGGAAGAATGATAAACGTCCTACAAATGGGTCTGTCATTATTTTAAATGCTAAAGCTGAAAATGGTTCAGAGTCCTTAGGATGTCTTTCGATTGGATTTCCATCTAAATCAACACCTTTAATAGATTCAATATCTACTGGACTTGGTAAATAATCAACTACAGCATCAAGAAGTAATTTAACTCCTGTATTTCCTAATGCAGTACCACATAACACTGGGAAGAATTCAACAGCAAGCGTTCCTTTACGAATAGCTTTCTTTATTAATTCAACACTTATTTCTTCTCCCTCTAAGTATTTTTCCATTAATTCATCATCAAATTCAGCAACAGCCTCAATTAAATCATTACGTTTTTCTTCTACTATATCCTTTAAATCATCAGGTATATCTATTATTGTTGGTTCCTCATGTTGTTCACGGTCATAATGATAAGCTGTGCGAGTAATTAAATCTATAATTCCATCAAATTCATTTTCTGCACCAATTGGCCATTGAATAGGTTTTGCATTAACACCTAATCTTGAATCAATAGTTGATAAACTGTATTCAAAACTAGCGCCCATTTTATCCATTTTGTTACAAAAAATCATCCTTGGTACTTTAAACTCTGTAGCTTGTCTCCAAACAGTCTCAGTCTGAGGTTCTACACCTGCTTGAGCGTCTAGAAGCGCTACTGCACCATCAAGTACACGAAGTGATCTTGATACCTCAACTGTAAAGTCTACGTGTCCAGGTGTATCTATTATGTTAAATCTATGACCTTTCCAGTAAGCAGTAGTTGCTGCTGAAGTAATAGTAATACCACGTTCTTGTTCTTGTTCCATCCAGTCCATTTGAGATTCACCATCATGTGTTTCTCCTATTTTATGGATTTTTCCTGTATGAAATAATATACGCTCAGTACAAGTTGTTTTTCCTGCATCTATATGAGCCATTATTCCTAAATTTCTAGTATTTTCTAGACTATATTCACGAGCCATACTCTAATTCCTTTCTACCATCTATAATGTGCAAATGCTTTATTAGCTTCTGCCATTCTGTGTGTATCTTCACGTTTCTTAACGGCTGCACCAGTTCCATTAGCTGCATCCATTATTTCGTTAGCAAGATTTTCAGCCATAGAATGACCACCTCTTAATCTTGCATAATTGATTAACCAACGAATTCCTAAAGCTTGTTTACGATCAGCCTTAACTTCGATTGGTACTTGATAGTTAGCTCCACCTACACGGCGAGATTTAACCTCTAAAGCAGGCATTATATTTTCTAAAGCTTTATCTAATACTTCCATAGGTTCTTCTTTAGTTTTTTCACTAACTATGTTCATTGCATCATAAAATATTGTTTGAGCTATACCCTTTTTTCCATCTTTCATAATTTGATTAATAATCTTAGTAACCAACTTAGAATTATAAATAGGATCAGCTAAAACATCTCTTTTAACTGCACGTCTCTTACGCATTTAATTTCCTCCTTTATTATTTATTTTTTGGTTTCTTAGTACCATATTTACTACGACCTTGACGTCTAGCATCAATTCCTGCTGTATCTAATGTACCACGTACAATATGATAACGAACACCGATTAAGTCCTTAACACGACCACCACGTATTAAAACAACACTGTGCTCCTGTAAATTATGACCTTCACCAGGTATATATGCAGTAACTTCCATATTATTAGAAAGTCTAACACGAGCATACTTTCTTAATGCTGAGTTTGGTTTCTTAGGTGTCATAGTTCCAACACGAGTACATACTCCACGTTTTTGTGGTGCTGTTTTATTTGTTTGAACTTTATCTTTAGAGTTATATCCAATATTTAAAACTGGAGATTTACTCTTTCTAGTTTTCTTACTTCTGTTCTTTCTAACTAATTGATTTATAGTTGGCATATTATTTCTCCTTTCTTTACACACTTCCAGGTGTTTCATTTTTCTCTTAATTAAAGAATTGCAAACGCAATTCCATAAAAAGCAATAATAATATATCATCTTTAAAATTATTTGTCAATACATATTTAAAGTTTTTAAAACATATTGTCAATTCTGTAGTCAACTAAAAAATTATGATACGCAAATAAAACATAAATAAAAATTATTAATAAAATTAAAAAATACCAAAACATAGGTCTCGCTTCGTTCATACTACACTACTTCCTTATCCATATCGCCAATAAATTCATACATCTTAGCAGGTCTACCCTTACCATACTTACCATAAATATCTAATTCTTTAACACATTTACTAACCAATAATCGTTTTCTAAAATTTCTTCTATCATACTTTATATTATATGTATTTTCAAACAATTTTTGAACCTCTGGAATACTAAATGTATTAGGATATATTTTTTTTAATGTATTAAAGTGTTCCAAAATAGATCTAATATATTCCATTCCCTTTTTACTGCATTCATCTTTTCCTAATTTTAATAATTCATAATCCTTTGATAAATCAGTATAATTAACAATATCAACATACATGACAGTGACATCAACACTAATTTTTCCTTTTTTAATAAATGTATAGCACTGTTTTAATTCTATATTCTTAATCTTAAGTGTTTTAATATAATTCTTATTGAGTTTATCTACATCATCTATTATATCAATAAATTTATCTTCTAACATATATATTTGACTGTCTTTTACAACAAATATTTTTATTAAACTTTTTAATCTCATAAAAACCTCTAATACAATTATACAAAAAAAGTATTGAATTTTCAATACTTTATATCTTAATTTTAACTATAGTTTCACCTGTATTATTAAAATGTAATTTGTAATCTAATACATCTTTACTGTTTTTTAGTGTATTGTGTACATCTTTTAATAAAATACCATTACCTATACCATGTATAATACTTATAGTTTCATTTTTCATAACCTTATTATCATTTATAAACTCTAATACTTTAACACGAGCAGTATCTCTGTCTAATCCGTGCAAATCTATACTTGGAATACTATTTGTAAAAATCACTTCTTTTAATTCCATTAGAAATTAAACATTAACCAATCCATTTTAAATAACATAAGTAAACCTATAACCAACATAATAAGTCCACCTATTAAATGTGAATACTTTGTATACTTATTTGATATTCCAGTAATTTTAAAAGTTTTCATAGCAATTATAAATATAATAATGTCATCTATCATAAACATAATAATATATAAAGCCATATATATAAAATATTGTATGTTATTTAAATCATTAAGCGATAATATACTTATAAATACCGTTGGTAATCCAGATGAACATAGTAATTCTACAAAGTTAACAGAAATAGCTAAAAACATTATTCCAATTATACTTATTAATAAATGCTTTTCTGTAACTATTTTTTTTATTCTATCAATTATTTTTAATCTCTTTTTCTTATCAGTTACTTGACAACCGGTATCTTCTTTTAAACTCTTTTTAAAGCTTATTAAATTAACTATACCACCTATTAAGGCTACTGATGCAATCACATATTTAAAATATGTACTAATCAAACTATTAGTAATAGTTAAAAGTCCTAACATAAATACTAAATATATAAGGCCACTTGTTATTAAAAAAGTAATACCTAATATCCACATCTTGCGCCTATCTTGCATATTAAATAACATAGTAATTAAAAAGATTAATACCCATGTAGCACATGGATTAAATCCATCTATAAATCCTATTATTATACTTATTAAAGGCAGAGATACACTCTTAGCATTAAATTCAAGAGTTTTTCCTAAAAAACTAATCTTTTTATCCACTTGATTTTCTATATCATATATACCTTTATTTTTTACAATACATGCATTTATCTTATCTTGATTTTTATTGTCTATAATTAATTGTACCGCATCACAATAATCTTTATCTTTATATGAATAAATAAGATTATCTATAGTACCTTTCATATCAGAGCTATAACCTATTTCATAATCAGTTCCTACTATAGTAATTGGTACACTATTCTCAGATATTCCTAACCTTTTTTTTACTTTTTCATATAAATTACTATATTTACTCACCTCATAATATTTTATCTTTATATTCTCATCTTTTATAGTTGAAAGATAAGCTCTTTCTTCTTTACAATGAGGGCAAGTATCACTGTGAAATAAATATACAACAGTCTCTTTTGCAGAAACAAATGGTATAAACATAAAAAATACTATTAATGCATAAAAATACTTCTTCATTTAATCACCTAAAAAACTTTCTAATTCTTCTTTAGAGTGCTCCCCTACTAATCTTCCTATTTCTTTATTACCTACTTGTTTTATATATACAGGTAATATAGAACCTACCATATACTCATCTACATCATCAAAATCATAATCTAAATCTATAAGTTCAATATTTTTATCTTTAACTACATCATTAAATCTAGATTTCATAATTATACAACTACTACACCATATCGCACTTATTCTAATTATTTTCATTTAAACTCGTAAGTCTCCTATAACACTTATCAAAATAAATTAAAAAATCTTTTACTTCTTTTTTTGTTGTTTTATATGATAAACTTATTCTTATACTAGATGTAGCTCTTTTAATATCGTTTGTTACAGCCATTACCGCTTTAGATGGACTATTATTCATAGAACATGCCGTTTGAGTAGAAATATATACTTCATATTCTTCTAAAGCGTGCTGAAATGTTTCAGGTTTAATGCCTAAAACACTTAAATTAAGTACGTAAGGAATAGAAAAATCATTACTGTTTATTTTAACTTTATCATACTTTTTTAATTCTTCTTTTACATACTTATTTAGTTCATATACGTAATTATATTTATCGTCTAAATCATTCAGTGCTAAACGAAGAGCCTTAGCCAAAGATACTATTAATCCCGTAAAAGGAGTACCACTTCTATATATAGTAGTCGCCTTACCTCCATGAATTATAGGTGTTAATTTAATTTTTTTATTCTTTACTAATACGCCTACACCCTTAATTCCAAAAAATTTATGTGCAGTAAAACTAACTAAATCTATATTATCTAAAGAAACTTTTATTTTACCAATTGCTTGTGTCATATCACAATGAAAAAAGCATAATTTATGTTTTTTTACTATATCAGCAATCTTATCAATAGGTTGAGCTATACCAACCTCACTATTTACTGCATTTATACTTACTAATATAGTATCATCTGTTATTAACCTTTCTAAATCGGATAAATCAACTAATCCGTCTTCATTTAGTTTAACAAAATCAACACTATAACCTTTATCTACTAAATAATTTATTGGTCCGTATATAGAAGAATGTTCGAGTTCAGTAGTAATAATATGTTTCCCACGATTGGGATAAGCTTCACATATTCCTTTAATGGCTAAATTATTTGATTCACTCGAACCACTCGTATAAACAATTTCTTGATCCGTTAAGTTTAATAATTTCTTGATTTGTTCAGTTGATGCATCTATCACTTTTTTTGCTTCAACTCCTAATTTGTGCAACGAATTAGGATTTCCTATATATTTCATTGTTGCTTTATTAAAAGAATCTAAAACTTCACTATCTACTGGTGTAGTTGCACTATAATCTAAATATATCATTTTATCACCTACATAATTATAGCATGCATACATTAAAATGTAAATTGATAAGAAAAAAATTAAAAAAAACATATAATATATCATAAGGCCTATAATAATAATTTACTAAAATTTTGAATTTATCTATAAAACAAAAGAAGAGCAACCCTTAGGTTACTCTTCTTACTTTTATATTATTAATTTCTATCCAATATTTTAAAATTATGCTTATCATACTATAATCTCCCATATAATAAAAAGGAATTCAATAGAGTTCCTTTTAATTTTTTCTTTTGCTAATTTATAGTATTTATAAAACCATCAGATTCTTTAAATATTTTTCTATCAGTTTCAGACAATTCATCAAGTGTTGTAAAAACTTTATAATCATTATTTTTATAATCTACTATTATATATTGATATTTAATATCTAATTCTTTTTTCATTACTATATATAACAAACTTTCACTTTTTATATTTTTATATTTTGAAATATTCCAAGCAAAGTTAATAACTCCATCTTCTGTTATCAAATATGCATCTGTGACATTTCTATCATAATTTTCAACAAGTTTAACATTTTTTCCAAACCAAATATCTTTATAATTACTTTTATTTATTTGCTTTTTCTCATAACTATCTAATTCTTTTAATTGTAAATTTCCAATGCTAAATTCATTTAGTTTCTTATCAAATTGTTCTTTACTATTATATGGTCCATATTTTTTTCTTTCAATTGTATCCAAGATCCAATAACATACTTTAGTTTCATCAGGTATTTCATAGGTATTGCTAGGATTATTGGGATATTTTTTTT